>JAJPZP010000243.1 GCA_021204285.1 Lachnospiraceae bacterium
ATCGCACTCTGTGTAGAACACGCTGTTCGCCTAATAAAACAGAAGACTGCATTTCGGGTTTGTCATCTCCGTGCAGAGCTGGCCATAGAATTTATCGTACAGTTCTTTGTTCGGAATGATGATATTGGAATTCTGCATCCCGGCCAGGTTGAAGGTCTTGCTCGGCGCCGTGCAGATCACGCTGTGCTGCGCGAACTCCTCGCTCAGCGTCGCGAAGACCTGATGGTGATATCCCGGCATGATGATATCAAAATGAATCTCATCCGAGCAGATCACCACATCGTTGTCGATGCAGATACGTCCCATCCGCAGCAGCTCCTCCTGCGTCCAGACGCGGCTCGATGGATTGTGCGGGCTGCACAGAATAAACAGCTTCGTATCCGGCAGCTTCGCCTTCGCCTCAAAGTCCTCCCAGTCGACCTCGTAGCGCCCGTCCTTATTGATCAGCGAGCAGGAGACCCGTTTGCGGTGGTTCTCCGAGATCGCCGCGTACATCGGATAGTAAGACGGCGTGAGCAGCATGACGCCCTCGCCCGGCTCCGTGTAGGCCTTAACCGCCGTGAAGAAAGCCTTGATCACGCCCGGCGTGCGGACAATCCACTCTCTTTTAATATCCCAGTTGTGGCGTCTCTTCATCCAGCCGCAGATTGCCTCGTAGTACGCATCGGTCGGATCACCGTAGCCCAGCACATAGGTGTCGATATATTTTTTCAGTCCCTCCCGGATCTCCGGCGCGTTCTCAAACTCCATGTCCGCCACGGAGAAGGGGACGATGGAAGAAGCCAACTGTGCCCTGTACCGCGCGGCAGATCGCCTGCGCCACATCCGTTGCGCAGATCACGCTCGGAATCACGGCCACCAGATTTCTGCTCCCGACCTTTCCGTTCGGCCGGACATATCCCTGAAATGTTATGCTCATCATTCTCCCCCCTTCAAATCGCCGCGGCCGCGCATGGCGACCATATTATGTACGTGGACGTATTCCCCGGTCTTAATATCCGCGCTCGCCGCGCCGATGCTCTCCCCATACTTGTAGATCGGATCGCCCTTTTTCAGATCACAGACCGCGATCTTGTGGCCATAGGGAACGTCGCCGATCACCCTTACTTTTGTCATGTTTCCCTGCCTGTCACGGATCTCTACCTCCGTTCCGTCGCAGATCCCGTTGGCAAAGATCGTCGCCACATTGTCCTTGTCATCCACCTTCAGCGCCAGTTTCAGTTCTTCCATATTCCTCTTCCTTTCTGCTTCCTGAATCTGTTTATTCGGGCTTCACCGCGAGCACGGATACGCCGTCCGGGATAACCACCACACTGGCGTCCGCCCCCTTCAGCTGATAAGCCATCTCGAGCGCCTCGTCTACCGTGGACGCATGAAGCATGTTCGCCTTCTCGACCGTCTCCCTGTCGAGATATGTCGTCACAAGGATCACCTTGTGTTTTTTCAGAATTCTGGCATAAATCTGCGCGCACCACTGCTCGCTGATCGTCTCCTTTGGTGGAATCTTTGACAAATACTCGTCGATCTCATCCACCGTGCCCATGACAATCAGTTTCTCGAAGAATTTCCCTCCCATACCTTCTACGCAGGACGCCGACATGATAATCACGCCGTCCTCCCCTGCGCAGGCCTCCGCCGTGGCCACTGCCTTCGGAGACTGATAGAGATTCTGATCAAGCGGATAGCCGCCATTTGAGGTCACAACGATATCTCCGGTAACCGGCTCGCACTGCGCCAGCTTCCGCACAAAGGCTACGCCCGCCTCATGCGCCTGCTCCAGATCTCCGGCAAAGGCACCGATGATCTTTTTCTCACTGTTCTGCGCCACATTGAGAATAAACTGTACATTCACACGCCTTGCAGCCGTGATCATATCGAGATGAATTGGATTTTTGTCCAGAACGCCCGTCACCGCCCAGGGACTGGCGATGGCCTTGTAGGAATGATTTTCATTGACGGTTGCTGCGTTGCAGACGCCCGGCAGAATACTCTTGCGTCCCCCTGAAAATCCCGCGAAGAAATGCGGCTCGATAAAGCCCTCCGTGACAAGCAGATCGCAGTCTGCGGCAAGCTTATTGACATGGAACTCCGCCCCGGAAGGAAGCGTTCCCAGAAAGGTGAATTCCTCCGGTTCGAAGGCATGATTCACCGCAATCCTTTCGTGATCTACGATCGCATCGCCAAACATGGAACGCATCTCCTCCTCCGTCGTCGCACGGTGAAGACCGGTCGCCACGAGAATCGTGATCTGGGCATCCGGATTTCCCTTCCGGATTTCATCCAGCAGAATCGGCAACGTGATTTTGCTCGGCACCGCACGCGTATGATCGCTCGTGATCAGCGTAACCCGCCGCTTTCCCTCCGCCAGCTCGTGAAGCGGCTTTGATCCGATCGGATGCTCCAGCGCCTCGCGCACCAGCTCCTCTTCTCCCTTCCCCGGGTCATAAGAATCCCCCCTGGCGGTAATCACTGTCTTCAGATTTTCTTCCGAAATGTGAAGATCCATATGTTCCTTATAATATGGAATCGGAATGGTCTTCATATACAGTACCTCCTCTTAAATATATTGTATACATTATACACCACGCACCATAAACATACATCTTTTTTTACGAATTGTCAACCCACGGTATGAATTTTTCCGTAAAAATGACGAGGAGACAAAACATATTGACACCGGGCATTTTTACGTACAGAAAAGGCGCCGCATATAAATACGACGCCTTTTCTGCTCAGTTCAAATCCACTTTATAATCCACCATGTCGGAGTAGGCTTTTTTACAGGCTTCAAAATCTTTTTCCCGGATCGAGCGGCAGATCACACGATGAAGATCGTCATCCATGTTTCCGCTCCGTGCCTGCCTCTGCCAGTAAGCAACTCTCTTATCCACCAGCATTTCCATGTACTTGTAAATCAGCTCCCGCGCCATCTCAAAAGCGTAAACAAACAGATCATTATGCGACAGCTTGCAGACCATGTGATGGAACTCCACGTCCTCACTTACCAGCTCGTTAAAAACATTCTTATCCTTATTTTGCAGATATCGGAGTTTCGCATTCTCAAAACGTTGGCATTGCTGCTCCAGCTCCACAATCTCCTGTTCTTCTGCCCGGTCAATCGCCAGACGGACAGAATCAATCTCAATCGACTTCCGGAATTCCAGTACTTTGTCCAGAAGCTCCGGTTTAAGATAGAAATCGCTGACACGCTCAATATAATTCTCAAAGGAAAATTCCTTCACATAAGTGCCGTCTCCCACCTTGCTTTCCAGAAGACCCATACCAATCAGCCGCTGCATTGCCATACGCACCGTCAAACGGTTCACCCCAAAGATCTCCGATAATTCCGTCTCCGGCGGTATCTTTTCCCCCGGTTTCCAAACGCGGTTCTTGATTGCCTCCCGCATCGCTTCGAACACCTGCTCACTGACCGGCATCCGCTTCACTTTCATCTCTTCCAACTGTAACGCCATGTCCTTCCCTTTCTGTCAAAAACCCAAGTATTATTATATGGTTGGAATCGGTTGTTTGCAAGTTTTTCCTGAGAGATGAGACACTTTCTCAGGCATCAGCCTCCGAGAAGGTGCATCGGCAGATAAATGATCCCCGGAATGAATGCTACCGCGAAAAATGCAGCAAACAATGCAATCAGGAATGGTACCATCGGTTTCACGATCTTATCCAATGGAATTCCCGTCATGGACGAAGTTACAAACAGGTTTGTCGCCACCGGTGGCGTACAGAATGCGATCGACAGAGCCAGAACCATGATAATACCAAACTGGATTGCGTCGATCCCATAGGGCTCCAGTACATTGAGCAGGATCGGTCCCAGAATGACGATCATTGGTGTTGTCTGCACAAACATACCGGCAATAAACAGGATCAGGAAAACCAGCAGCATCACCACAATCTTGCTGTCAAAGTTACTCGTAAAGAATTTGGTGATCGCGCGAGTCACGCCCATGTAAGCAAAAATCTGTCCCAGCGCGGATGCGGGAGCAAGGGTGAGCAACATACCTCCCACAAAGGTGCTGGTCGACATCAGTTCCTTAAACAATGCCGGGATCTTCAGTTCCCGATAGTAGAGCATACCGATCACTACGCCGTACACACAGGCCACCACAGACGCTTCCGTCACGGTGAAAATACCGCCATAAATACCGCCCAGGATAATCACCGGCATCAACAGCGCCGGCCAGCCGTCCTTCAAAGAGTGTGCCACTGCTCTCGCACTGAACTTCTTTGTCCCGACAATGTGATGTTTTTTGCAGTAAACATAATTTACCGCCATCAGAAGAACACCAACCAGGATTGCCGGTCCGATTCCCGCGACAAACAGGTCACCGATCGACACATTCATCGCAACGCCATACACGACCATCGGGAAGCTCGGCGGCACGATCACGCCCAGGGAACCCGCCACGGTGATCAATGCGACCGCGTAATATTTATTATAACCTGCGCGCACCATCTCCGGGAGCATGATACCGCCAATCGCAGCGACCGTCGCTGGCGCCGAACCGGAAACCGCCCCGAAGAACATGCACGCCAATATCGCTACCATACCAAGGTTGCCGGTCACCCTTCCGATCAGGCTGTCCGCAATCGCCACCAGTCTCTTGGAGAGTCCGCCCGCGTTCATCAGACTGCCTGCCAGGATGAAAAACGGAAGCGCAATCATCGTGTAGGTAGCCACACCTGTATACATAATGGAAGCGATAAAAGCCGGCGTCGTGATCCCGTTCATGGCAATCAGCACAAAAATCGGCAGCAACAGACACACACCGATCGGCACGCCGATCAAAAAGAACGCAAACATCAGGACAAACATTATCGTCAATGCCATTTAAATCACTCCCTTCTCTTTTGCCTCTCTCTCACAAGCCTCCAGATCGATCGTCGGATCCGAATAACCCATATTTTCCTCCGTCTCATGCCACAAACGCCAGATATCCTGTATGATACGGACCCCTCTCAGAAGCAGGATAATCGGAATCCAGATGTAAATGTAGGTTTTCGGAATACGCATCAGATCCGTCACGCTGTCGCCCAGATTCTCAATCACCGTATACAGCGGCCCCTGGATATAAATGCAGAATACCAGGAAAATCACATCGCTGAGAATCAGCAGTGCTTTCCGCACTTTATAAGGGACAAGCTGCTGTACGATTTCGATAGAAACATGCTTTCTGTTTGTAACCGCAGAAGCGATACCACAGTAAATCATCGGCACAAAAAGCAGGGTGCCCAGCTCCTCCGTCCAGGAGAAGGAATGGTTCAGCACATAACGGCTGAACACCTGCACCGCCAGCAAAATGCCGATAATGGCAAACAGGATTGCGGCCACGTAAGTTTCAAAATTGTTCAGATAGTATTTTACTTTATCACTCATACAATTTCCCGCCTTTTTTCAAAAAATGCCCCGGTCGTCCGAAAGTTTCCGGGGCATTCATCCTGTCTCGATTAATATTCAATAAGTTTCGACGTAGTCCATCAGCGCATCCCAGCGATCCTGACCCATCGTCTCAGCCTCGCTGTCATATACTTCTTTTTCCATCAGCGTTACAAAGGCTTCTCTCTGCTCATCGGTGAGATAGGTAATCTGCATGCCGCTCGCTTCGCACTCCTCCTGGTAGTAATCCTGAAGTTCCGTCATTCTCTCATATCCTGCTTCCTCAGCCTCCTCAATCAGGCGCTCAAAGATCTCCTGATCCTCCTCAGAAAGGCTCTCCCAGAAGGACTCGCTGATCACCTGTGCGGACATCTGATAGAGATGATCCGTCACAGTGCAATAGTCCTGCACCTCCATCAGCTTATCCACAACCAGATTCTGGAACGGATTCTCCTCGCCGTCCACAACACCCTGCTGCAGAGAGGTATAAAGCTCGCTATAGGTCACGTTTGTGACGGAAGCCCCCATCGCCTCAAAAGCCGACACAATCAGCGGGTCAGTCAGAACTCTCATTTTCAGGCCTTCCAGATCCTCCGGCGAGGTGATCTCATGCTTGTTGTTTGTCATCTCACGGAAGCCAAAGGTTGCAATTCCCTTGAACAGAACGCCTTCGATGTCCTCCTCGGCCCGTGCGCACATCTCATCTTTCAGTCCCGCATCCAGAATGCTCTTCACTTCCTCCTCGTCGGAAAACACGAACGGTACATTCATCTCGGAGAACGCATCCGTATAGCTGCTGAAATTTGCCGTCGAGAGGCAGTTCATCTCGAACGCGCCGCTCTTCAGGCCGGAAACAATGTCATCCGCCGTCTTGGCCAGCGTGCCGTCCGCATACAGTTCCAGACGATAACGTCCCTCCGTCTCGATCGGAAGATTGACCGCCAGGTAAAGCACGATGGCCGGGATAGAACCGCCATTGGTCTCAAAGGTACCGGTGGAGGTGTTGTTCGTATAGCGGACAACTGTCGCATCCGGATATTTCTCTGCCGCCCAGTCGCAGGCTTCCAGCGCGTCAATACCGGTATAGATGTCGTCATCTGTCGCCTCAGCCTCATCACTGCTCTCCTCCGCGGTGTCAGATGCTTCCGTCTCCGTGCTGTCCGAGCTGGAACTGGAGCTGGAACTGGAGCTGGAACCGCAACCCGCCATCAGGGATCCTGCCATGCACACAACAAGTATCAGGCTTAGAACTTTCTTCTTCATTTTTTCTCTCCTTTTTTATTTTACTTTATCGTTACCTTTACAGCCTTTTCCATGACTTCCGGGCGAAGTTCCTGTCCGATACCAGGCTTGTCCGGGACTTCATAATAGCCATTTTCCGGCTGATAATCATAAAGACAGGTGTTCCTGCAATCCGGATGCAGCGCCCATCCATGGTGCTCATGGATCAGGAAGTTCGGAAGCACTGCTTCAATCTGCAAAGCAGCTGCTTTCGAAATCGGGCTTCCGCACACGTGAATCTGCGCCGCGCAGTCGTAAGTGTTCGCCATATCGCAGATCTTCTTCGCCTCTGTGAGGCCACCGCACAGGCAGATATCCGGCTGCACGACCTGCAGGGAGCGATCCTCCAGGAATTCGCGGAACCCGGTCCTGCCGTAGATACGCTCACCGCTGGCAATCGGCATCTTAAGGCTTCTGTGAACCTCCAGCATATTCTTCGGATTCAGCGGATGTACCGGCTCTTCATAATAGAAGATATTCAGCTCCTCCAGCCTCTGTCCCAGCTGCACGGAAGAGATCGTATCCGTATAGGAGTGTAGTTCGATGATAATATCCATATCTTTTCCGCCGGTCTCCCGGATCGCAGCCACCCGGTCATAAGCCGTGCTCAGCTCCCTGTCGGAAAGTACGCCTCTGGTCTTCCACTCGCCTTTGCCGTCCGGTTCCTGCCTGCTCAGCGCAAGCGGGTCAACCTTCACACAAGTATATCCCTCTTCCATTACCTTCTTCGTTACCGTTGCGTAGTCCTCCGGCCGGATCATCATATCGCGTTCCGGTACCACGTGTTCCGGTCCCCAGCCAAACTGAATCTGACTCGCATACGCTCTCAGCTTTTCGTTCGTCTTGCCTCCCATCAACTGGTAGACAGGCAAGCCCAGCGCCTTTCCCTTGATATCCCAAAGCGCAATATCAATCGCACTCATACCGGCGCTGATGATCGTCCCTCCTCCGAGGCCCCAGAATGTCGTCCGGTACAGTTTCTCCCAGATCTTCTCATTCTTCATAGGATCCTCACCGATGATCACCTCCGCGAAATCCTGGATCATGCTGAAACCTGCGCGATATCCGCGGCCGTAGGCTACTCCGACTTCCCCAAAGCCGCTGATTCCCTCATCTGTATTCACCTTCACGATCACCGGATGCCAGGAATTGCGGCCCTTACAGGGATCTCCGCTGTCGATGATCATACAGTCGACACTTTGAATCTTCATCACTTTCCCCCCCTTTTGCTATTTGGTTAGTTGTTAATTTGTTAATTTGTTCGCCTGATTCGTATTATAGAAGCCGGAAAGAAATTTGTCAACAAAAAGTGAAAAAAATTTGAAATTTCTGTGAAATATGATAAAATCACTGTGGAGGTAAAGAAGATAATGAAAAAACCAGTCGTGTTCTGCACGGAAAATAAATATATTATTTCTGATAAAACGGAGGCTTACCTGAAAGAACATGTAGAACTCATCCGGGCAGAAGAAAGACCAACGAAAGAAGCACTTATGAGACAGATTGGAGACGCAGACGGGCTGATCTGTATGGGACCAAATTATCCTGTTGACAGCTGTTTTCTTAACGCCGCCCCCAGACTTCGCGTAATCAGCACCACTTCCGTCGGATACGACACTTTCAACCTGGCGGAGATGAAACAGCGCGGCGTGATCGGCCTGCACACACCGGATGTGCTCAATAGTTCCGTAGCGGATCACGGAATTGCGTTGATGTTCGCTGTCAGCCGCCGTCTGACAGAAATGGACAAGCTCGTCCGCCAGGGAAAGTGGATTGATACCCCCTTCTGGGAAATGTATGGCTGTGAACTGTCCGGTAAAAAGCTCGGCATCATCGGCATGGGCCGCATCGGGGAGACGCTGGCACGCAAAGTAATTGCCGGCTTCGATATGGAAGTATCCTACTACAACCGCTCGCGAAAAACCGGCACAGAGGCTGAGCTGGGCGTCCATTATCTCCCGCTCGACAAGCTGCTGCAGGACTCCGACTATATCGTCACGCTCGTCCCGCTCACAGAAGGAACTTACCATATGATCAGCCACCGCGAATTTTCCCTGATGAAACCCGGTGCGATCTTCATTAATATCGCCAGAGGTCCGGTTGTGGACGAGGCCGCACTCGTCGAAGCGCTTGAAAATCATGAGATCTACGGAGCCGGTCTGGATGGCTTTGAAAAAGAACATTTCGGGGAAGGCAATCCCCTGACGAAACTTCCGAACACTGTTCTCACGCCCCATATTGCTTCCGCCACAACGGAATGCCGTGAAAGAATGGGACAGCTCGCCGCCCGCGGGCTTGTCGAATTTTTTGAAGGGAAAACGCCTTCCAATCTGATCCCGTATTTCCGGAAGTAATGGGACACAGAACCGGAAAAAATGTTTGACTATTTCAAAATAAATGTTATGATAAATACACATGTATCATGCATACACGATACATGTGTATTTATTTTTCAGGAGAAAAAAATGGCTCAGAAAATTATCAGCACCATCAGCGGTCAGGTCTATGAGCTGCTGAAACAGGATATCTGTGAGGGGAAATATGCCCCTGGACAATGGCTACAGGAAAAAGAACTCGCGGAACAGTTTTCCGTCAGCAGAAGCCCGGTTCGCGAGGCTTTAAAGCAGCTCTCCGACGACGGCCTGGTCGTCAACGTGCCGAACAAAGGTGTCTTTGTCAGGAAATTCACGGAGAAAGATATTCTGGAAATCTATGACCTGCGGGTCATGATGGAAAGCTACGCGATCCAGAAAATCACAGAGCTCATGAATGAAAATATCAAAACGCAGCTCGCTGCCTGTCTGGAAAGGCTGGAAGAAGCTTATCGGAAAAAAGATCATTCGCTCTATACAAAGGAAGATATGAAGCTTCACGATCAGATCATCAAGCTCAGCGGGAATGATCTGCTCGCGCTCACCTACGAGCGCGTCCATATGATGATCCACCAGTTCCGTGCTTACTCTCTCATGGATCAGACCCGCTTCGACGAATCCATCGCGGAACACCGCAGTCTGGTCAATTATATTCTGGCCGGAAAAGCACAGCTGGCGATCGAAACCAACCGGAAGCATCTCCTGCTCGCAGCAGAACGGGTCAATACGAACCTGAAAAAAGCATATCCTTCCGGGTAAATTCTCATCCGCTGCTCTTGACAGAGCGTTTGTTTCCGCTATATAATGTATACATCATACACAGTTCTTGCCCGTCACTTTTAGGAGAGGGACACTATGAAACTATACAGCAAAAAGGGAATCTTATTTCTCGTTCAACTTGACCATCTGTGTGGCGAAATTCTCGGTGATGTGATAGAATCATTCTATCAGGCCGGAGCTAAGAATGTTCAGATTTTAAACACGATCACAAAAAAGAACCGCCCCGGTTATGTCGTCCTGATCGACGGCAATGAAGCTTCCTCAGAGGCCATCGAGGCTGTCATCGTGGAGGAATGTGGCTCTTCCGGCTGGCACAGGATTGATACCTGCCACCGCCATACGGACGTGTTTTATCTTCAGAAAACCGTTCACATCGAACTCGAAGACGGCACTTTTGATTTTCAGATAAAGGGAAAGCAGATCGCCGACAGGGAGCAAGAAATCCGCCCGGAATATGACAGCTGTGATCTCCTCCGAAAGGAATTGCTGAAATATGGGAAAAAAGTCAGCATCCGACAGTTGCAGTTTCTTCTGGCACAGGCTTTCCGCCAGGAAGGAGAAAGCCGGGTTCTGCTGTAATATTCTCACGGAAAGGAGACTGACATTATGAACAAAACCAATAAACTGACTCTCGCCGCCATGTTTTTTGCTCTGGGACTCATCCTTCCGTTTTTCATCGGACAGATTCCCGCCATCGGCAAGATGCTTCTACCTATGCACATTCCTGTTTTATTCTGTGGTCTCATCGTCGGCTGGCAGTACGGACTGCTGGTTGGCTTTTTCCTGCCGCTGACGCGCAGCGTCCTGTTTTGGATGCCCGCTCTCTTCCCGAACGCAATTGCCATGGCTTTTGAGCTGGCGACTTACGGGCTGGTTATCGGCTTCCTCTACAGCCATTCCAGATGGCAGTGCGTAAAGGCACTGTACCGCTGCCTGATTGCCGCCATGCTTGCCGGACGTCTGGTATGGGGTGTCGCTGAGATCCTGTTGCTCGGCATCAGCGGCAGCGCCTTTACCTGGGAGCTTTTTCTGGCAGGGGCTTTCCTGAACGCTATTCCCGGCATCATCCTGCAGCTGATCCTGATCCCGGCTGTCATGGTATCCCTGAACCGGGCAAAAATTGTGCCTTTCAAGAAGGAGGCAGGCTGGAACACCTCTCAGATTGTCTGATTTGCAATGATCCATGAAAAGAAGGGCTGTCGCATGTGACAGTCCTTCTTTTTACGCAATAATCTCCCATTTGGGTGGACAAAATGGAAAGCCGGTTATAAAATGATAGCAGTTCCGTTTATACGCAGGAAAAGGAGGAAATGCAATGATTCAGGAAATTGCGCCTATGAAATACTATAATCATTATGAAGAGCAGAGCCCATCTCCGGATGACTGGCTGCTGATATACCATGACGGAGAGCTGTTGTGTAGCTTTGAGAAAGATCTCTCCTTTCCGAAAGTATCCGAAATCCAGCAGGAAAACATGGAGATCACCTACCTTTTAACGATCGACCGGGAACGGTTTTTCCTTCTGAGAGATGACCGCGACAGTGATCTGCAGGGCTATGGCTGGCAGAAGCTCAGTACCCTGCGAAATGCGCATCCCAAATACCGGGTCTTTGCAGCAGAGACCGGCATGCAGCTTGCCGACTGGTACCGGAGCAACCGCTACTGCGGACGCTGCGGGAAACGCATGACACCGGACCATAAGGAACGGATGATGCACTGCCCCGACTGCGGCTACATGGCCTATCCAAAGATCTGTCCCGGTGTGATTGTGGCAGTCACAGACGGTGACCGGCTCCTGCTGACAAAATATGCGCCGGGTCCCGGACGGACAGCAAGCTATGCGCTGATAGCCGGATTCACGGAGATCGGAGAGACACTCGAGGAAACCGTACAGCGCGAGGTCATGGAGGAGGTCGGCCTGAAGGTAAAGAATATTCGTTATTATAAAAACCAGCCCTGGTCCTTCACCTCCACACTGCTTTGCGGATTCTTCTGCGAGGTCGATGGAGACACCTCCATCCGGCTCGACACGGAAGAACTGTCCGTGGGAGAATGGTTCCGCCGCGACGAAATCCCGGTCGACGATGACGGCATCAGCCTGACCCGCGAAATGATCGGTGTATTCAAAGCGGGGGGACCGCATTTTCAATAGTTCCCGGGAGAACAAGCCCGCGCTTGCTTGTCAATGTTACCGTGATGTGATAAACTTCTGATAACAATACTTTTATTTTGAGAGGAAAACATTCATGTACAGAAAACCTTTTGTCATCGCAGAGGCCGGATGCAACCATATGGGCCGCATGGAGGTGGCCAGAGATCTGATAGAGACAGCGGCTCATTTCTGCAAAGCTGATGCAATCAAATTTCAGAAACGCTGTCCGAAAGAGCTTCTGACTCCGGAGCAGTACAACGCTCCGCATCCAAATCCCGCGAATTCCTACGGTGATACCTATGGCGCTCACCGGGAGTTTCTGGAATTCACGGTCGAGCAGCATGCGCAGCTCAAAGAATGGTGCGAGGAGGCCGGCATCATTTATTCCACGTCTGTCTGGGATATGACCAGCGCCAAAGAGATCGCCTCTCTGAATCCCGTATTCATCAAGATACCGTCAGCCTGCAACACGCACTTTGAGATGCTGCAGTGGCTGTGCGACCATTACGAAGGTGAGATTCAGCTCTCCTTCGGCATGACAAGCCATGAGGAGGAGGAACAGATTGTGGAACTGTTCGAGAAGAACGGACGCGCAAAGGATCTGGTTCTGTTCAACTGTACTTCCGGCTATCCGGTTCCCTTCAAGGATGTATGCCTGCTGGAGATCAGCCGTATGCGCGAGGCTTATGAGGGGCGCGTGAAGGCAATCGGCTTCTCCGGACATCACCTGGGCATCGCCGTAGACGTCGCCGCATATACGCTCGGCGCGGATGTGATTGAGCGCCACTATACGCTCGACAGGACATGGAAAGGTACCGATCATGCAGCCTCCCTGGAGCCGGACGGCATCCGCAAACTTGTCCGGAACCTGAATGCGGTTCACGATGCGCTGACTTACAAAGAGATGGAAATTCTTCCGATCGAACAGGTACAGAGAGAAAAACTGAAATACAGGAAACATTAAGATGACAGAGAATTTAAGGATCTTCACAATAAAGCCGGATGCCTCCGTCCGGGAAGCCCTGAAAAAGATCGATGAAAATAAAAAGGGCTTCCTGGTCGTGACAGACTTAAGGACCGTGGTTCTGGGAACACTGACGGACGGCGATGTGCGCAGAGCCTTCTTAAAGGGTATTTCTGTCGATGACCAAATCAGCGGCATCTATACGAAAACCCCCAGATGCCTGCGATTGTCAGACGGCATCCCGGGAGCGACAGAATTATTTAAAGATGAGGCCATCCGTTTCCTCCCAATCGTGGACGAAGAAAACCGGCTTCTGAATATTCTGACAAAGAATCAGGTGCATGCGCTGCTCCTGCAGGATATACACGCCGACCTCACGTTTGATTTTCTGAGTCTTGACGAAGGGATTGTCGACTATGAAATTTACCAGAGGCCATGGGGCTTTTATAAAACGACCGTGATGAACGATTTTTTCCAGTCCAAAGTCATCAGCGTAAATCCAAAGGCGCAGCTCAGCCTGCAATCGCACAATCACCGCGAAGAGCACTGGATTGTCGCTCACGGCCGGGGGACGGTTCAGCTCGACCAGTCGGTTCTGGAAGTCCACTGCGGCAGTTCGGTTTTTATCCCGAAGGGCGCCAGACATCGGCTGACCAACACGGACGAGAAGGAGACGCTCATCATCACAGAAGTGCAGATCGGCGACTACTTTGGCGAGGATGATATTATCCGATATGAAGATATCTACGGGAGGATCTGAACTTATGAATGTGGCTTTTATTCCGGTCAGAGGCGGAAGCAAATCCATTCCTCTGAAAAATATCAAACCCATCTGCGGGAAACCGCTGGTGTACTGGACCCTGAAGGCTGCCTGTCAGTGCAGATACATCGACAAAGTCTACATTGCGACAGACAGCGACCCGATCCGGAATACGGTGGAAGCCTTCAGAAACGGTACAGAGGCGGAAATCTTTGCAAAAACCCAGGTCATCGGAAGGAGCGCCGAGTCGGCCTCCGATACCGCCTCCACCGAATTCGCCATGCTGGAATTTGCTGCCGGCTACAGCTTCGACAACATTGTGCTGATTCAGGCCACCTCCCCGATGCTCACGGCAAAGGATCTGGACGGTGGTTTCGCACTGTTTGAAAGCGAGGGAACGGACAGTGTACTCTCTGTGGTACGCCAATATCGCTTTCTGTGGAAGCAGGACGCGAAAGGTCTCGCCACGCCGGACAATTACGATGTCTTCTACCGTCCCCGCCGCCAGGAATTTGACGGTTATCTGATGGAAAACGGCGCCTTTTACATTTCCTCAAAGGCAGATCTTCTGAAGTCCCAGAATCGTGTTTCCGGCAATATCAGGGCTTACGAGATGTGTGAGGACAGCGCGTTTGAGATCGACGAGCCGAGCGACTGGATCATTATTGAAGCACTCATGCGCAAGAACGGACTGGCAGAAGAAGAAAAGACGCTTCCCGGGATTAAAATGTTTCTGACCGACTGTGACGGATGCCTGACGGATGCGGGAATGTACTATTCCGAGCAGGGAGACGAGATGAAGAAATTCAACACAAGAGATGGCATGGGATTTCACCTTCTTCGCTCCAGCGGCATCATCACGGGTATTGTCACAGGGGAAAGCATCGAGCTCAATCGCCGCCGGGCACAGAAACTGAAGCTGGACGTGCTGGAAGACGGATGCCGGGATAAGGCCGCAACGGTAAGGAAGCTCTGTGAACAGTATGGCGTAGCTCTGCAGAATGTCGCCTATATCGGGGACGATATCAATGATCTGGAAGTGATCCGGATGGTCGGCTTCGGCTGCGCACCCGCTGACGCGATGCCGCAGGTGAGGGAAGCCGCGGATTACGTGACGAAAGCAAAGGGCGGCGAGGGCGTGATCCGGGAAGTCGCAGACCTCCTACTCCACGCCCGGTCTTAACAGTCGCTCCACATCTGCCCAGCTCCTTGCGATATGGACGTTTTCGCAGAGGCGGGAGAAGCTGTTGAAGTAATGCTCATAATCACATTTTTCATTAAAAGCATCCTCCGCCAAAGGATAAAGGAAAAGAATGCGGCATTTACTGTGGAACAGCAGTTTTCCCGCCACACAGGCCGTGGAATAGAAAGAGATCAGAGTCTTCTCTTCCATCTCCCCGGAGGCAATCGCCAGTTCCACCGGACAGGGATCTTCATACACCTGAAGCTCCCCGTGGAAATCATCATAGATTCCTCTTGGATGCGGCTTGATCACAAAATGATCGTCTCCGGCGATATCCCTCAGCCTTCTGACCAGTCTCTGATAGGTATCGGGATTCCCGGAGGCGTTTTTGGCGCCCTGCCCCAGAAAGATGACCTCCTCCGATGGCGTATGGGCCTCAAACTGAAAAATCTCCTTCGCCATCTCTGTGACCCGGCGAATGCGCTCCTGCGTCTGTGGAATCCGGTGTTTTTCGAAATCCACCTCTCTCTCCGCCATCTCCGGTTCAAAAAACAGAATTTCCTTTTCCATCTGTGTGATATCGTAGCGTAAGAGGATGCGGTACAGGAATCTCCCGGAAGGGGTATTGATGATATGGACGGGCTTTTTCGTATAACTGGCAAAGCCATCCTCAAATCTGTGAAAGCTCAGCTTCCTGTTTTTCCTGATCAGGGTCTTTGCAATCTCCTTTGCGATCTCGTCGGGCATTCCCGGGGAACCCAGATACATCCGGTCATAGCGTCCCAGCGGCGCGCTCAGAATCCTGTCCGTTGTACCATTGTGTACAAAGCTCTCCCAGAAAGTGACGGGCGCGGATTTATAAGGATTCTTTATTTTTCTGCCATCGGCAAAAAAAACCTTATGAAAATAAGGCTCCAGCCTGCCGCTGTGATAGAGCGCTTCCATGGAGGCAGTCTTATCCGTCACGACAAGGTCCACCTCGTCTTCTGTCAAGAACGCATCTTTTATAAAAAGAAAAACCAGCAGATGATAGGGGGTGCTCACCATCCCGAGAACTTTTGCCATAGATACCTCCATTCTTATGCCCTGCGCAGCATTTTCTGAATCACATCCAGCAGCATGGCACGCTCTTTTTTTCCAAATAAAAACACAAGATTCATAATGGATCCCACTACTCCGCAGATGATGACATCAAGGAAAAGCCAGAACCAGCTCACAGACGGTAAAGCCAGGGAAAGCAGGCAGAATACGGCTCCCATGGCCGCGCTGACCACAATATAGCGGAAAATGACAGGATAGAAGGACGTTTTCGGGATCTGCAGGCAATGCGCCGCGTACATCGGTGTAAAAGTCAGATTTTTGATAATCCCCAGAATCGTGGAAGTGCCCGCGACACAGTAAACGCCCAGGGAAGTCGTTCCGAGCAGGATGAAGACGATGCCGGCACTCAGAACGCCCATGACCAGGGTAACGATCGAATTCCACTTTAACCTGTTCACGACGGTGTAGACATTAAACAGGGGACTGATCACACCGCCCACAATCGTTCCGAACATGGTCAGAAGCGTCAGGGTATAGATAATCTGAATGACAGAGGTATCGCTGATCGACTGGGAACCGGGCAGCCACAGGGTGTAAAAGGGAATGCCGAAAGCCACCACAAAACAGAGTGGAATGTTGGCGAAAAAGCCGGTCATTTTCATGGCACTCGTCAGATCCTCCAGCAGCTCCTTTTTATTTTCTCTGGCAAAGCTGATGGTAAGGGAAGGCGTGAACGCGGAGGAGATGGATTCATACATGGTATTGATCGCTGTGACGATCGTTTTGGAAGTACTGATATAGCCCATCTCGGTTCCGCCGATAAACAGATTTGTAATCAGGACATCCAGGCCGTTTGTCAGAGTCTGTCCGGCACGCATAACCGTATTCCAGATACCGGAAGAGAGAATTTCCAGCACTTTCTTTATACGGAAATGTTTTCTGCTGAACTCGATCTGCGGAAGCAGCTTTTTCGTATAGTGGATGTAACTGATGAACAGATACACTGTTGCAGCCAGCGACGCGATTATCGTGTAGTAAACATGTATCGGCAGGAAGTAGAAGGCCGCAATCAGGATAACCGAGCGCAGGATCTGAGACTCAATCGTGCGGAAGGCCTGCAGATCCAGCCTGTTCGCGGCAAAGGTTGCGGTCGAAAAGGTGGTGCTGATGATCGTCACCATAAAATTCAGGAAGGTCAGCGCAAACAGTATCTTCACGTCGGGAACCAGCGAGGGTGAGATGTTCACCAGCCTGTCCAGGAAAGAGACAATCAGTACACAGGGCAGGGACAGCGCCGCCACGATCGCCAGATTCGCATACAGCGTAGAGTTGAAATACTTATTGGCCTCGTCGTAGTCTCCCCGGGTCAGGCTGACCGTGATAAAGCGGCCGGCCATGGAATTCAGCGCCATGGCAGCAATATTGGCATAACTCACGAAATCGTTGGCAAGCGTCATAAAGCCGTACGCTTCATAATCCAGTCTGGCGATGATGATGGGAGAAAGCACGAAACTGATAGCGAGGCTTACCAGGGTAGAAAACAGGCTCGCCGCCATATTCACCATAATCTGCTTACTCTTGCTCACTGTACCCATCCCGGCGCTCCTTTCCACCTTTTCATAAAATTTTATTATAGCATATCAATCCGTATTTGACCAGCGTTGTATCTCCCGAGTTGACAAAACGATCGTTTCCCACTACAATGAAGCCGTTGGCAGACACATCATGCCCACAATGAGGAGGGAAATCAGTCATGACAAAACAGGTAGTAAAAGCAGGCCGCCTACTACACAGTCGATGGCCAGAGCGATGAGCGCTTCCGGATTGATCTGCGGACGCTGTAAGTTTTTCTTGCAAAATGTTTTCACATCTTGTAAGATGAATTGCGAAGAAGCCGTGCGACTGGCGGAAACGGGCGGTAAGCCCGCGCAGGAGTACCTGCAGGGAGCACAGCAATACGAAAGAGAAGCCGACCGCCTGGGCACATGTAAGACAGCCATGTGTTCAGGCGGTTTTTGCATGCATCACAAACCAGAAGGAGGACCACATGAAAGCTTTATCACTCGAGGAGGAACTGAAGTCCAACGCCTATCCCGGACGCGGCATCGTCATCGGACGCACCCCGGACGGAACGCGCGCCATCACTGCCTACTTTATCATGGGACGCAGTGTAAACAGCCGCAACCGCGTCTTCGTGGAGGATGGCGCTGGCATCCGCACCCAGGCCTTCGACCCGTCGAAGATGAAAGACCCAAGTCTCATCATCTACGCGCCGGTGCGTGTGCTCGGCGGGCGCACCATCGTCACGCACGGTGCCCAGA
>JAJPZP010000049.1 GCA_021204285.1 Lachnospiraceae bacterium
GTTTACGAGACTCCTTTGGTATTTTTACTACACCATTTTTGAAAAGTTACTACACCATTTACTACACCATTTTGATGCCACGATATGCCATTTTATGCCCCAATATGCCACTTTTGCGGTTAGGGCTTTTTCTGGATCTTTCGCCTTGGTAGTTGTAAAAAAGCTTGATTTTTCAACGTTTTTTCGATGTTTACTCCTTATCGTCCTCCCAGACGTAAGGCGTGATCTGATAGACATAGTAATTGAGCCAGTTCGTATAGAGCGCGTTCGCGTGCGCCCGCCACTGCAGGTTCGGCCGGTTGCGATCATCATTATCCGGAAAATAGTTCCGTGGCAACTGAATATCCAGGCCCTTTCCCTTGTCACGCTGATACTCCTTCGCCAGCGTCACACGGTCATACTCCGGGTGTCCCATAACAAAGATCTTTCTGCCTTCCTCCGCCATGCAGAGAAAGACCCCCGCCTCCTCCGACTCCGCCATGATCTTCAGCTCCGGCGTCGCGGCGATTGCATCCCGCGAAACCGTCGTGTGCCGGGAATGCGGTGCAAGGAAGTAGTCGTCAAAGCCGCGCACAAGCGGCTCTTTCCGGTTCATCACCTTATGCCAGTAGAGTCCGAACAGCTTCTGTGGCAGCAGTACTTTCTCCAGGCCATAATAATAATAGAGCGCCGCCTGCGCTCCCCAGCAAATATAGAGTGTCGACGTCACATGTGACTCACACCAGGCGAAAATCTCCCGCAGTTCCGTCCAGTAGTCCACCTCTTCAAATTCCATCTGCTCCACAGGCGCACCGGTAATGATCAGCCCGTCGAAGCGTTTTTTGCGCACCTCTTCAAAAGTCTGATAAAATTTATTCAGATGGCTCAAATCCGTGTGTTTTGACTGGTGATTCGAAACCGTGATAAATGTGATATCCACCTGCAACGGTGTATTGGAAAAGCTCCTGAGCAGCTGGAGCTCCGTCTCCTCTTTCAGCGGCATCAGGTTCAGAATACCGACCTTCAGCGGCCGGACTCTCTGACTCAGCGCGCGGGTGTCGTCCATGACAAAGATATTCTCTTTTTCAAGTATCTCTTTGGCAGGCAGATCATTCTGAATTCTGATTGGCATCTTTTCTCCCTCATTCTCTCGTTAAAAATTTTCCTGTGCTCTCTATCATGCCATAAAATATTTGTTTAGACAAGCATGTTTTAACAGCAGATCATGCCGCCCCGGCCTCCCATACAGCACAGATTGCAGACCATGTTCGCAATACAAAGCCTGCAGCAGATGTCATTTCCCATACATGTCATTCCACCATAGGGCCGGCTCATCTCATCATACCAGCTGCCGCCACCCTGTAGCTGCTGCAGCAGACTCTGATATTCCATCCGGTTCGGCTCCATCTCGACCGCTTTACGCGCATGCTCCAGCGCCACCACATTGTTGCCCAGACGATTGTTTGCAAGCGCACTGAGGTAATACCACTGTGCATTCCGGTTTTTCATTCCGGCCAGTACATTCAGCGCCTCATTGTAACGTCCGCCCCGGATATAATTCGCCGCGGCATTCAGATAACTGTCGTAATCGTTTCCCTGGCCCGCACGACTGTTCTGGCTCTGCCCATAGCCGCCAAAGCCTCCATAAGCGCTGCGCCCGCCAAAATCTCCATAACCGCCGTAGCTGTTCGTGCTTCCGTAGCCGCTGTATCCCTGCTCTTTCTCCTTCATGATCTGGTCATAAGCAGCCTGCACTTCTTTAAATTTTTCCTCCGCCTGCGCCTTGTTTGGATTGTTAATATTCGCATCCGGATGATATTTCCGGCTTAAAGTCCGATATGCCTTCTTTACTTCCTCATCCGACGCCCCGCGTTCCAGGCCCAGCACCTTATATGGATCTGACATCATGATTCTTTCTGTGATTCCTTTCTTCTGCAGCGAATCTGACCATATCGGGTCCAGACGCCGGCGTATAAAATGTTTCGCAGAATTTCCGCATCCTCCAGGATCGGAAGCTGCTCAAAAGCCCGGGATGTCTCCGCCATCATCATCTTCAGGATCTCCTGGCAGTCCTCCTCGAAGGTATCCTTCCGGTACAAGTCTGCCAGAGGATTGTATCGCCCATGTTTCAGATCACCCTCAATATCTTCATAGGCGTCCATCAGGTAGATAAATTTCCCGAAATAAAAACCCATCCGCCGAAGCGTCTGCGTCCACTCATCTTCCCGGTAAACAAACAGCTCCGCCATGATCTCCCCGAAATATCCCGCAGTTCGATCGATGTCGCAGATTTTTTCCTGTTCCATCCGGGACAGATCATTCAGTTCCCTCTGCACATGCTCCGCCTTCTCCGGGTACAATCTGCGAATCTTCTTCATCTTCGGCCGCAAAGCCTGCGCGAACAGCCAGCGGCCCGGCTTTCGCTCATCGTGCCAGTCATCCAGACATTTATACCAGGTGAACATGACGTTCATGTCCGCCGCATAGTCAAAATAAGGGTTTTCCCGATAGTGGTGAATCTGGAGCGGATGCGCCAGGCAACGCCCGCTTCCGCTCAGCGTCTGCGGCTCATACAGCCCCGTCAGCAAAAGAGCGATAAATGTCATATCAAAACTTAATGTCATCTGGCCGATTCTGCCGTGCCGTTTTTTCAGGCTGCGACAGAGTCCGCAATAGCTGGCGCGATAAGTCTCATACTCCCGGACCTTCAGCTCCGGCTGATGCACCATGATATAACCGAACATGGCCTAGCTCCTCCGCTGGAACTCACAGCGGCATTTCGGGCAGCGCACCATGACCTTGCCCTTTCCCTTCGGAATGCGGATCTTCTGCCCGCATTTCGGGCACTTGTAAATGCGGTGATACTTTCGTTCCTCGTGAAGCCTGCGACCCTGATCAAAACGATAGCGTATTCCCGCCGTCATATCCAGAAATTTCTGGTTCTCACGGTAACGCGCCTGGTAATTTTTTGAAAAAATCCGGAACAGCGCCCAGATCAGAAGCGCGTACTCCAGAATGGCCAGAAAATTTTTTCTCACGAACAGATTGACAACCAGTAGAATCAACGCGCTGATCAGCTGGAAGCGATAGAGTTCATCCGCTCCGTTCGCGCCATATCTTCCCTGCATAAAACGATAAAATCTTTCTCTCATCAGGAACCCCTCTTTGTTTTGTAATTATATCATAATATTTGAACACTCATTTTATAAAGCCATTTTAAACCCGCGTTGTGAAAATATCATGAAAATTTCATGAAATCCCGCGAAATGTCCTGATTTGCTCCATATTCTGC
>JAJPZP010000255.1 GCA_021204285.1 Lachnospiraceae bacterium
CTTCGAAAAATCCGCCAGCATATAGAGACTGCGCGAGAGCTGCGAGCTGTCTGCCATCACCAGAATCAGGTCTACGTCGCCTTGTATAATAAAATCACGGGTAATCCGTTCTTCCTCGGAGTCTGCCGTCAGGGAATAACTGCCCGGAAGATCGACCACGGAGATGGTTTCTCCCTGATATTTGTAAGACCCCTCGCAGCGCTCCACGGTTTTCCCCGGCCAGTTTCCAACGTGCTGGTGAGAACCGGTCAAAGCATTAAAAAGCGTAGATTTGCCGGAATTGGGCTGCCCCAGAAGTGCAATCTTATACATTCTCTTCCACCTCGATTCCTGCCGCGTCTTTTTGATTTACCGCGATGAGTGTGTCTCTGGCAAATAAAAGGACCGGCATTTTCGCCTGATTCCGGATGACACGGATTTCCGTATCCGGGACAAGCCCCATGGAACCGGCACACGCCTTTGAATATCCTGTCAGCAGCTATTCCGGCATCGAAATTTACATCACGCGCGAGGTACTGGAAAACAGAGAACTTCTGTCATTTTTTCATATTGATATCGAGCAGATGCTCTATGCCTGTCTGTCGGGATCCCGTACGACAGTGATCGTGGAAAACGGGAATCTGTTCAAAAGCACGATCCATGACATCCTGACGCTCTATGAAAAGAAGATCCTGGATCTGAGCCTCCTGCGGCTGCATACCTTCTATATACTGAGAATGCTCACGGCCGGAGTTGTCGAAGTCCGTTCCGGCTATGAAGGCGCGCTGTCAAAAAGCCAGGTAAATATGGCAAAGAAGGCGGAACGGCTGCTCACGTCCAATTTAAAGAACAGAGAGACAATCGCCAGTATTGCAAAGGATATAGGGATCAGCGCGACCAGCCTGAAAAATTATTTCCGGGCTGTTTACGGGCAGAATATCTCTGAGTATCTGAAAGAAAAGCGAATTGACAAGGCGAAAAAGCTGCTGGCAGAGACAAATCTTTCCATACTGGATATTGCAAACGGCGTCGGCTTTGAGAGCCAGTCCAAATTCACGGCGATGTTTCACGCGGCGCTTGGGCTGACGCCGACCGAATTTCGGCAATATAGTCACGATAACAAATAAGTTATTTACGTTTTATCGTTTCCTTATTGTGCACTCTGCACAAATTCTTTCCTCGCCTTTGGCAATTTTGCCGTTACTATACACAGGGCGATCCGCTACAATATTTTTTATATAAAATCCGGATTTTAGAGAGAAAGGAGAGGGAAATGAAAAGAATTAATGCAAAAATTAAAACTTTCTGGGGAATTTCGGATATCGGGTTTTCATTCATGGCCACAATGGAAACCTCTTTCTTCGTCTATTTCCTGACAGATGTGTCACAGCTTCCGCTCGGCATCGTTGCACTGATCACGGGAAGCTCCGCGCTGATCGACGCTATCAGCGCAGTCCTGGCGGGAATCGTGATCGACAAAGCGCAGCTCAAGAAGGGAAAATATCGTCCCTGGCTCCTGTACTGTCCACCGTTCGTCACCGTATTTTTCGTCCTGATGTTCACAAAGATTGGCTCGAATGTGACCGCCGGCCTGCTCTGCGGACTGGGATATGTGCTCAGCCACTTCATCTGGAACATTTCCTGGACAGCCAACCGCAACCTGATTTCTGTGCTGACTGACGACACGACAGAGAAAGCTTTCCTGTCATCCCGCATTGCCATGGGCGCAACCGGCGGCAAGCTGCTCGCTTCTTACGCAGTACCGGCACTGAGTTCCGCCCTGTTTGGTATCCTGGGCGGCATCCCTGCCTATACGGTCATTGCAATCATTGTATCCGTACTGTTCGTTTGCACATACTTTACGCATTATTTCATCACGGATGGATATGATACGCCGGAGGATCAGATCAATTCCAAAGCAGTAACCTTCCGCGACATGGGGAAAAGTATTGTGTCCAATCCCCATCTGATCGTGTTCCTCTGCCACGACGCGATCCGCCTGATTGCCTACTACGGCGTCGCTGCAGCCGCGTCCTACTATGCAAAATATCTGCTCGGAAGCGCAGCCAGCGCGGGCGTACTTCTCGTCTTTTTCAATCTGGGCAATATCATCGGCTCCGGTTTTTCACAGAAAGCCGTAGCAAAGTGGGGAACCAAAAAGACGAACATCATCGGTATGCTGGGTTTCATTGTACTGCATCTGGTCTGCTACTTTGTACCGGCCAATGTATTTCTCATCTCCGCTCTGCTGTTCGTGTCACAGCTGTTCTTCGGCATGTCCTACGGCCTGACGTCCAGCATGTACGCAATGTGCGGTACCTACAGTGAATGGAAAAACGGCGGCGCGGCCAAGGGCGTGATCATGTCCTTCTGCTCCCTCGCTATCAAGATCGGTGTGGCGGTCAGAGGCGTACTGATCACCGCCTTCCTCGGCTTCATCGCCTACGACCCGAACATGACCGCCGCAACCGCTGAAATGCAGAACGGCCTGAAGATGCTGTTTGTCATCGTACCCGTCGTTATTCTGGCAGTTTCCATGATCCCACTTCTGATGTTCCAGCTTACAGACGAAAAGGTCGCTTCCATGGAACAGGAAATCACAGCAAGGAGGAATTAACATTATGCTTACCAAAAAACAAAATCTTCTGGAAACCATTCACGGAGGACATCCGGATCGCTATGTAAATATGTTCGAGGCATTCCGGATTGTCAAGGACTCCCCCTATTTTGCAAACAACGCGGCGCCCGTCAAGGGCGGTCCAAACGTGGTCAACTCCTGGGGCGTGGAACTGGCCTTCCCCGCCAATACGCCCGGCGCCTTCCCGGTACACAAGCCGACCGACAAGATCGTGATCAAGGACGTCACCCACTGGAGGGATTACCTCAAGGTTCCCCAGGTGAAGTATCCAGAATCCGCCTAGGAACCGTATATCAAAATGGTAGAAGAAATAGACCGGAACAAGCTGTTCGTAACACCGATGATCTACCCCGGCCTCTTTGAACAGATCCATTACCTCATGGAAATTCAGGAATGCCTGATCAATTTCTATGAAGAGCCGGAGGCTATGCACGAGATCATCGACTGTCTGACCGAATGGGAAATGGCTTACGTCGAAGAACTCTGCAGACACTATCATCCGGACGCGTTCTTCCATCACGATGACTGGGGCAGCCAGGTATCCACGTTCCTGTCACCGGAGATGTTTGAAGAATTTTATTATCCGGCTTACAAGCAGATCTACGGCTATCTGAAATCGCACGGCGTGCAGGTGATCGTTCAT
>JAJPZP010000054.1 GCA_021204285.1 Lachnospiraceae bacterium
CCTGCATCTGGCGGAACTGCGCGGCGGTACCGGTATTGTCGAGGCACGTGACCTGACGGATGAGAAAGCAGAGCGGATCCGTGAGAATACCCGGCGGTCTCAGCTTCAGAATATCTGCGTGGTATGCCGGGATGCGACGGTTCCGGATGAGGAATCTTTCGATAAAGCAGATGTCGTGCTGGCCGACCTTCCCTGCTCGGGGCTCGGTGTTCTGAACAAAAAGCATGATTTAAAATACCGGATGACGCCCGCGCAGCAGGGAGAGCTGGTACAGCTGCAAAGACAGATACTGGACGCTTCCTGGCGCTATGTGAAGCCGGGCGGAACATTGCTCTACAGTACCTGCACGGTGCACCGGGAGGAAAATGAGGGAAATGTGGAATGGATTCTCGCTCATTATCCTTTCATTCTGGAGGAGCAGAAGAAGACATTGCCGGGGATCGATCCCTGGGATGGTTTTTTCATTGCAAAATTTAAGAGGAAAACCGGATGACAGATATCAAATCTCTGATGCCGGCAGAGCTGCAGGCGGAAATGGAAAAAATCGGAGAAAAAAAGTTTCGTGCGGGACAAATCTACAGCTGGCTCCATGAAAAGCTGGCAGATGACTTTGATGAGATGAGCAATCTTCCGAAGAGCCTGCGGGAGAGGCTGCACGCAGAGTACGAGCTGGTTTCTCTGGAACTTCTGGAGGTGCAGACCTCGAAGCTGGACGGAACAGCCAAGTTCCTGTTCCGCCTCTCTGATGGAAATGTGATCGAGAGTGTGCTGATGCGCTATCATTATGGGAATTCCGTCTGCGTCTCCTCGCAGGCAGGCTGCCGGATGGGCTGCCGGTTCTGCGCCTCGACACTGGGAGGTCTCTCTCGGAATCTGAGAGCTTCCGAGATACTGGATCAGGTTTATCAGATCCAGAAGTGGTCGAAGGAACGCGTTCACAGTGTCGTTGTTATGGGAAGCGGGGAACCGCTTGACAATTACGATGCGCTGCTGCGCTTTATAAGACTCCTGACCACGGAGGGTGGTTTGCATATCAGCCAGCGAAATGTGACAGTGTCGACCTGTGGTATTGTGCCGATGATGCGTCGTCTTGCGGATGAGGAGCTTCAGATCACGCTGGCACTCTCGCTTCACGCTCCGTCGCAGGAGAAACGGCTTCAGCTGATGCCGGTTGCGAAGCGCTATGAACTCCCGGAGGTGCTGGACGCCTGCCGTTATTATTTTGAAAAGACGGGTCGCAGGGTCACCTTTGAGTATAGTCTGGTCGGCGGTGTGAACGATGCGCCGGAAGATGCACGGGCGCTCGCGGCGCTGCTGGGGGATATGAACTGTCATGTGAACCTGATTCCGGTCAACCCGGTCGCTGAGCGCGGCCTTACCGGACCGAAACGGGGGACAGTCCTGAATTTCAAAGAAATTCTTGAAAAATCAGGGAAACATGTTACTATAAGAAGAGAAATGGGTCGGGATATCGACGGCGCGTGCGGCCAGCTCAGAAGACGATATCTTGAGAAGTGAGGTGAAGAAAGCGTGCATGCATCAGTTGCAATGACAGACGTAGGAAGGGCAAGAAAGATCAACCAGGATTATGTGTACGCCTCGGATGCTCCGGTGGGGAATCTTCCGAATCTTTATATCGTGGCGGACGGTATGGGCGGCCATCGGGCGGGGGAGATCGCATCCTCGCTGGCGGTGGAGAGCGTCATTGAGGCAGCGCAGAAGAGTATGGACACCCGTCCGGCGCTGGTTCTTCAGAAGGCGGTGCGCTATGCGAACCATCGGATTTTTGAGAAGGCCTGCGAGTGTGAGGAGTATGAGGGAATGGGTACAACGCTCGTGATGCTCACGGTTACGGGGGAGGAAGCGATTGCGGCGAACGTTGGGGACAGCCGGATTTACGAAATCGCAGGGGACAGCATCCGCCAGATATCGGAGGATCACTCCTATGTAGCGGAACTCGTGCGAAAAGGGGAACTCAGTCCGGAGAAGGCCAGAAAGCATCCCGACAAAAATATTATCACGAAGGCGCTGGGAATACAGGGCGACATTCAGCCGGATCTGTATTTCCTCGAAGTGGCGCATGGAAATAAATATCTGCTCTGTTCCGACGGCCTGAGCAATATGGTGGAGGATACGGAACTCTGCCGGATCATCAGTCAGGATCGCCCGTTGTCCGAGATTGGCAGCGAACTGATCCTGCAGGCGAATAGAAACGGTGGTCTGGACAATATTGCGGTAGTACTGGCAGAAACAGAATAGCAGTGAGGTAGAATTATGATAAAAATCGGTACGATAGTGGGAGACCGCTACGAGATTCTGGAAAAGATTGGAGTCGGCGGCATGGCGGAGGTCTACAAAGGAAAGGATCACAAGCTGAACCGCTATATCGCAGTCAAAATCCTGAAAGAAGAATTTCGCGGAAATGATGCTTTTGTGAGAAAGTTCAAGGAGGAGGCGCAGTCCGCGGCGCGGCTTTCCCATCCGAACATCGTGAATGTCTATGACGTTGGCGATGAAAACGGAATCTATTATATAGTCATGGAACTGGTCGAGGGTATCACGCTCAAGAATTATATTGAGCGAAAAGGAAGCCTCACGATCAAGGAGGCCACGAGTATCGCGATTCAGGTTTCTGCGGGACTCGAGGTGGCGCATAATAACCAGATTGTACATCGTGACATCAAGCCGCAGAATATTATCATATCCCGGGAAGGCAAGGTGAAGGTGACTGACTTTGGTATTGCCAAGGCGACGACCTCCCAGACGACGACTTCAAACGCGATGGGTTCCGTCCACTACTCCTCTCCGGAGCAGGCCAGAGGCGGCTACGTGGATCACAGGAGTGACATTTATTCCCTGGGTATTGTGCTCTATGAAATGGTGACAGGTCGGGTACCTTTCGACGGGGACTCCGCTGTGACGATTGCAGTCAAGCATTTGCAGGAAGAGATGGTTCCGCCGGAAACTTACTGTAAGAATCTTCCATACAGTCTTTCCCAGATCATAAAGAAGACGACGGAGAAGAGCCCGGATCGCAGGTATCAGGATATCGGTGACCTGATCGCAGACCTGAAGCAGTCTCTGATGGATCCGGAAGGTGACTTTGTGAAGATGGTTGACCCGGACAACCAGGCCAGGACAGTGGTTGTGACGAAGGAAACGACTTCTCAGGTAAAGGATTTAAGGAAAACCGCGCGCTATGATGACGACGATGACGACGAGGATGAG
>JAJPZP010000042.1 GCA_021204285.1 Lachnospiraceae bacterium
CAATATAGGAGGCACCGTTGAATTTCGTAGACTGACGGCGGTTCCACATCGCGTTCAGCGACATCTCCTCGCCGGTCGAGGCGGTGAAGACGAGCTCCTTCGGGACGACCGTGTAGCCGCAACGCGTACCCGTGAAGCCGGCGGTCTTTGAGAGGGAGCAGAACTCAATCGCGCATTTCTTCGCGCCATCGATCGCGAAAATGCTGCGCGGGAGCTCCGAATCGCTGATGAAGGCCTCGTAGGCAGAGTCGAAGAGGATGATCGCCTCGTTTGCAAGCGCGTAGTCAACCCATTCCTTCAGCTGCGCCTTATTATAGCAGGCTCCCGTGGGGTTGTTCGGGGAGCAGAGATAGATCACGTCCGCGTGCTGAGACTTGTCCGGCATCGGCAGGAAATCATTGTCCGCATTCCCGGAGAGATATGTTACCTGATTGCCACACATGATGTTCGTGTCGACATAGACCGGGTAGACCGGATCGGGGACGAGCACGACATTGTCATGGCCGAAGAGGTCGGTGATATTGCCAGTGTCGCTCTTGGCTCCGTCGGAGATAAAAATGGCGTCCGGGTCAACCTCCACGCCGTTTCTGTGGTAATAGGCGGCGACGGCTTTCCTGGTCTCCTCGTAGCCCTGCTCGGGACCATAGCCCTTGAAGGTCTCTGCGCTCGCCATCGCTTCGACGCCCTGATGAAGCGCGTCCACGACGACCTTTCCGAGCGGCAGCGTCACGTCGCCGATGCCCAGACGGATGATCTGCGCGCCTTTTTCCGGATTGCTCTCTTTGTAGGCCGCTGTGCGGTGGGCGATCTCAGAGAAAAGGTAGCTGGCTTTCAGATTCAGATAGTTTTCATTTAATTTTGGCATAGGGGATACAGCGTCCTTTCTTAATCTTATATGGAATCTTTCGCCTTCAGCGCGGCCTCAATGAAGCCGCGGAACAGCGGGTGCGGGCGGTTTGGCCTGGATTTCAGCTCCGGGTGCGCCTGGGTTGCGAGGAAGAAGGGATGGTCTTTCAGTTCGATCATCTCCACGATGCGTCCGTCCGGAGAAATGCCGGAGAGTACCATGCCGTGCTCGGTGAGCGCTGAGCGGAAGTCATTGTTGACCTCATAGCGGTGCCGGTGCCGTTCGTGAATCAGTTCCTCGCCATACAGCTCGTAAGCCTTCGTGGACTTGTCGAGGACGCAGGGGCAGGAGCCGAGCCGCAGCGTACCGCCGATGTCCTCCACGCCGTTCTGGTCCGGCATCAGCGCGATGACCGGATAGCGTGTGTTCGGGTCAAGCTCGATGCTGTGCGCATCCTCCAGGCCGACCACGTGGCGGGCAAATTCGATGATGGCCACCTGCATGCCAAGGCAGAGCCCGAGATAGGGAACTTTATGCTCACGGGCGTACTGCGCGGCCAGAATCTTTCCCTCAACGCCGCGGTGACCAAAGCCGCCGGGTACAAGGATGCCGCTGACGTCGCCGAGCAACTCGTCCACGGTCTCTTCCGTGACGGTCTCAGAGTCGATCCATTTGATATTGACGACCGCGTGGTTCACGATGCCGCCGTGTTTGAGCGCTTCGACGACGGAAATGTAGGCGTCGTGGAGCTGAATATATTTTCCGATGATCGCGACGTTCACTTCGGTCTGCGGATTGCGCAGTTTCTCAACCATCTCGATCCAGTCGGTGAGATCCGGCTCCGGGCAGGGCAGTTTCAGACAGTCACAGGCGGCCTGCGCCAGATGTTCAGCTTCCATCGCGAGCGGTGCTTCATAGAGATATTCCACATCAAGGTTCTGGAGGACATGATCCTTTGGTACATTACAGAAGAGTGCGATCTTCTCCTTGATACCCTTCTCAAGCGGATGTTCCGTGCGGCAGACGATGATGTCCGGCTGGATGCCCATGCCCTGCAGCTCTTTGACCGAGGCCTGTGTGGGCTTGGTCTTCATCTCCTGGGAGGCCTTCAGGTAGGGGATCAGCGTGACATGGATGATGATTGCGTTCTCATGGCCGACTTCGTGCTGGAACTGACGGATCGCCTCGATGAAAGGCTGCCCCTCAATATCCCCGATCGTGCCGCCGATCTCGATGATCGCGATATGCGTTTCCTCAGAGGTATAGTTCCGGTAGAAGCGGCTCTTGATCTCGTTTGTGATGTGCGGGATGACCTGCACGGTGCCGCCGCCGTAGTCTCCGCGCCGCTCCTTCTGCAGGACGGTCCAGTAGACCTTTCCGGTCGTGACATTGGAATTTTTATTCAGGCTCTCGTCGATGAAGCGCTCATAGTGTCCGAGGTCGAGATCGGTCTCCGCACCATCGTCGGTGACGAAGACTTCACCGTGCTGAACCGGATTCATCGTGCCGGGGTCAATATTGATATAGGGGTCGAATTTCTGCATGGTCACCCGGTAGCCGCGCGCCTTGAGAAGCCGTCCAAGAGAGGCGGCCGTGATTCCCTTGCCGAGGCCGGATACGACGCCACCTGTGACAAATACGTATTTTACTGGCATAAGCTATCCTCCTGCATTTTCAAAAAACTGCTTCCATTATTGCCGATACGGATGGAAAAAGCGAGACATTCTTCACACTATTTTTAGAAATTCCCTCTAAATTTTGAAGTAGGGTGTATTGATTTATCAGGGAAGGTTCACTATAATAGAAGTGTTACGTGCAAGGAGGAAAAAGATGAGTGACAACAGAACTCCGAACAGGGGTGGAGATAATAAAAATAATGGCAAAATGCCGAAGAACACCCAGAACATGATGATGTTTCTGGTTTTTCTTATGGCCGGATTCATGCTCTGGAACATGGTGCGTACGCAGTACAGCTCTGCGACAATGCAGGAGATTACCTACAATGAGTTCCTGACCATGCTCGAAGAGAACCGCGTTTCGACAGTCGAGGATACCGGTTATACCTGGGAGATTACGCTCAAAGAGGATGAGGAGAGCGCCTATTCCGTGACCTATTACACGGGGAAGATGGACGACGATGACCTGCTTCCACTTATGGTTGAGAAGGGCGTCGAGATTATTCCTTACGTGCAGGACACCTGGTCAGGGGTTTTATGGAATATTCTGTCCATCCTGCTGCCGATTGTGCTGCTGTGGGTGGTTTTTGGCGTGCTGATGCGCCGTATGGGCGGAGCCGGCGGGATGATGGGTGTCGGTAAGAGTAAGGCCAAGGTCTATATCGAGAAAGAGACCGGCGTCACGT
>JAJPZP010000070.1:0-2110 GCA_021204285.1 Lachnospiraceae bacterium
ATTATATACTATGGATTTTTCTGGGAAATGGTCGGCATCAATTATATGCTGATCCCGCTGGCCTTTCCCGGCTTTATCGCGTATCTGGTGACACGGGAGCGAGACCGGAGGCTTTTCTGGTGCTGGTACGTGCCGGGGCTGTTTTACACGCTGATTGCGCATTTTGCAACGAATACGGGTATTCTGACCGTGTCAGCCTCCTGCATGATTGCATCGGCAGCTTCTGTTCTGCTTTTATGCGATGCGTTACGTGAGGAAAAGGGATGGAAAAAGAGTCTCCTCTGGGTGCTTCTCGCAGTGCAGTGCACAGCGTGTATTTATCAGAGAATCGTCTATGTCTGGGGAGACGAACACCTCGAATATCTGATGGAGACGCTGGAGGAAGGGCCTCTGAAGGGGATCCATACGACGGAAGAAAATGCACTTCTCTATGAAGAGGTGCTGGCGGATATGGAGGAACTGGAGCTGACGGGCGAGGATAAGCTGTTTGTCGTCGGTATTGCTCCATGGATGTATCTGAACACGGATGCGGAATGTGCAGCCTATTCCACCTGGGAGACGCTGGAGACGGATGAGCTGATAGCGGTTTATTATGAGCTGCATCCGGAAAAGCTGCCGACGGTGATCTACTGTTACGAGTATGATGAGAGTATTCTTGATACAGACTTCGCGCAGACATTTCTGGACATGGGTTATGGAGTACAGACCATGCGTCATGGGCTTGTGCTGACACTGCGGTAGCGGAAAGGATTGGAAATGATTGATTTTAACGTGCCTCCTTATGTGGGGACGGAGATGAAATATGTGGAGGAGGCTGTGGCGGTGAACCACAAGATCTGCGGAGACGGCCCCTTCACGCACCGCTGCAATGCGTGGCTGGAACAGAAGACAGGGACGGTGAAGGCTCTGCTGACGACTTCCTGCACGCATGCCACGGAGATGGCGGCGCTGCTTGCGGATATCCGGGAGGGCGACGAGGTAATCATGCCCTCTTATACTTTTGTTTCCACTGCGGATGCCTTCGTTCTGCGGGGAGCGGTGCCGGTTTTTGTCGATATCCGTCCGGACACAATGAATATCGATGAGAAGAAGATCGAGGCGGCAGTCACAGAGCGGACCCGCGCGATCGTCCCGGTGCATTACGCGGGCGTGTCCTGCGAGATGGATACGATCATGGATATCGCAGAGAGGTATCATCTCTATGTGATTGAGGACGCCGCGCAGGGAGTCATGAGCACCTACAAAGGGAGAGCGCTTGGCACGATCGGCGATTATGGCTGCTATTCCTTCCATGAGACGAAAAATTACAGCATGGGAGAGGGCGGCGTGCTGCTGATCCGCGACCCGGAGAATGTCGAACGGGCGGAGATCATCCGCGAGAAGGGTACGAACCGCGCGAAATTCTTCCGCGGCCAGATCGATAAATATACGTGGGTAGATACGGGCTCCTCCTATCTTCCGGGAGATATGAACGCGGCCTATCTGCTGGCGCAGCTCGACATGGCGGATGAAATTTTCAAGGATCGCATGCACAGCTGGAATCTCTACCTCGAGCTTCTGACGCCGCTTGCGAAGGTCGGAAAGATCGAGCTTCCCTTTATTCCGGAGGGCTGCAGCCATAATGCCCATATGTTTTATATAAAGGCGAAGGATATCGAGGAGCGCAGCGCATTGATCCGTTTTCTGAAGGAGCATGACATTCAGGCGGTCTTCCACTATATTCCGCTGCACAGCGCGCCGGCGGGGCAGCGCTTCGGGCGTTTCTGCGGGGAGGATATCTATACGACGAAGGAGAGCGAGCGGCTCCTGCGTCTTCCGATGTATTACGGACTGAAGGAAGAGCAGGTACATTACATTGCAGAGACAATAGAGGAATTTTATGCGTAAGATCGTGATCATCGGGGCGAATGATTTCCAGAATCAGCTGATCCGGAAGGCGAAGGAGATGGGCTTTGAGACGCATGTCTTCGCCTGGCAGGACGGTTCCATCGGCGAACGGACGGCGGATCATTTCTATCCGGTCAGTATCGTCGAGATCGATGAGATTATAAAGAGATGCCGGGAAATTCAGCCGGATGCGGTCGCCACGATCGCTTCGGATCTTGCGAAT
>JAJPZP010000070.1:2120-3206 GCA_021204285.1 Lachnospiraceae bacterium
TGCGAATATCACGGTAAGCCATGTGGCGGCGGCGCTCGGACTGCCCGGCAACAGCCCGGAGTGCATCGAGCTCTCTACGAATAAATTCGCGATGCGTGGGGCTTTCCGGAGGGCAGGACTTCCCGTTCCTGCTTTCTATCGTGTCGATCATGTGGTGGACGAGCTGTACAAGATGAAGCTTCCGCTTATCGTGAAGCCGACCGATCGCTCTGGCAGCCGCGCGATCACAAAGATCAATGATTTTGCAGAGCTTCCCGCCGCGATTGAGAACGCGGTGCAGCAGTCGTTTGAGAAGCAGGCGATTGTGGAAGAATACATTGAGGGCGATGAGTATAGCTACGAGGCCATTTCCTATCAGGGAAGGCATACAAACCTTGCCGTGACGAAGAAATTTACGACTGGCGCGCCGCACTTCATCGAGACCGGTCATCTGCAGCCGAGCGGCCTTTCCGACGAAGTACTTGCGAAGGTTCATGAGGTCATGTATGCGGCGCTCGACGCCCTGAAGATTACGGACGGCGCGTCACACGGTGAATTCAAGATCACGCCGGACGGTGAGGTTCGCCTGATCGAGATCGGTTCCCGCATGGGCGGCGACTGCATCGGTTCTGACCTCGTCCCCCTCTCCACCGGCTATGATTTCATGGAAATGGTGATCGATGTCGTCTGCGGCCGCGCGCCACGGCTCGTCCGCAAGTCGGCCCCCCGGCAGGCCCGCATCACCTTCCTTTTCACGGAGGATGACGTCGCAGAGATGAAGCGCTACGCCGCCACGCATCCGGACGAAATCTACCGCATCAGTGAGCTGGACATGTCCCATGCGGGCTCTGTCACCGACAGTTCGACGCGGATCGGGTACTACATTACCACTTTGTAGAAGTGCAGCTGTGTCTGGTAGGATATCTGTATCCGGACCATCGGGAGGCATCGGCACTTAACGAAGTCGAGCCGAAGGCGATGACTGAGTTTAGTGTCCGCTACGCCGGACGCTGAGCGCGAGCGAGTCCGGAGACAGATATCCTACCGGATACAGCGGGGTTAGCCAACAAGAGCGGGGTCAGCCAACGAGGAGATTTTATGTTATAT
>JAJPZP010000048.1:0-6472 GCA_021204285.1 Lachnospiraceae bacterium
AATAATACAGAAAGATTTGGCAAGATTTTTCTGGTATTTAGCAGGGAAATCTGGTAGAATGAGCTGGGTGATATTATGAACAAGAAAAAAAGCAGTAAAAAATCCAGAAAACCGATTTCCCTTTCCCTCGATCGTCGCCAGAAACGGCGGTTGATCGCACTTGGCGAAGGCGTAGCACTCGGGCGTTGCATCTGTCTCGTGATCTTCTGCGCCTGGAAGCTTGTCACGATCATCAGTGAATACGGTTCCGGATCAAAAGAATACAACCGTCTGGAGCAGTATGTACTGAGTAAAGCAGAAGACCCGGATGAAGCGGGATCCTCAGACGCCGCGGATACGGACGCTGATACAGAGACGGACTCCTCTTATGAGGATACCGAAGTGATGCAGCGCATTGACTTCGCCTCGCTCCAGGAGATCAATAATGAGGCCGTCGGCTGGATCGAGATACCCGACACGAAGATCAGCTACCCGCTCGTACATACAACCGATAATTCCTGGTATCTGACGCACACCTTCAGCGGGGATGAGAATACTTCCGGCAGCATTTTCATCGAGACAGCCAACTCTGCTGACTTTACGGATCTGCACACGATCATCTATGGCCACAATATGAAGAACGGCTCGATGTTCGGTACGCTGAAAAAGTATAAAAAGCAGAGTTACTACGAGAGCCATCCCTACATCTATATCGATCTGGAGGACGGCACACACTGCTATCAGATTTTCTCCTGTCACGAGGCGGAGACCACAGATATCTCCTACACGATCGGTTATGCGCAGGATGACATCTACCAGGCTTTCCTCGACGAACTCGTCGCGGCTTCCCTCTATGACACCGGAGTGAGTGTCAGTACGTCGGATTCCGTGATCACGCTTTCCACCTGCACCAGCAACGGGACAGCGCGTTTCGTGGTTCACGCGAAGAAGCTGTACTAAGTACGAAAGACCAGATGGCGCTGCAAATACAGCAGCGCCATGTTTTTTGTGACAGAAAGGGCATGATCTTATGAAAACCTATGAGTCCTGCAGGAAGGATTTCCCTTCCTTCTATTATAATAACTTTGCATGTGTGGAGACGGCGGACTCTCTCAAGGTGACTTATCATTTTGAAATTCCCGGGCTCGCCACCTTTTCTCCCACCTGGACTTTTCCAAAGCCGGATGCAGAGGCACTGCACCCGGAAAATGACACGAAACTGCAGACGATGCTGTTTTCGCTTGGCATGGTTGAACTCATCAGTTACTGGAAGATCGCCTGTCCGCCTGGCGTCATCATCCGCGCCGGCGCGCTTGATCAGGAACAGATTCTCTGGTGGAAGAAGCTTTATTTTCTCGGGCTCGGCGAATTCTTCTACACGAACGGCATCGAGGCGGATCCCGACACGTTCATGGAAATTATTCCGGAAGTCAGACCGTCTTCCGGGGTGGAACACCCTGCCGGATCGCTGGAGGGCTGCCTGATTCCAATCGGCGGCGGCAAGGATTCCGCCTGCACGATTGAGCTGCTGAAAAAATCCGGGCTTGCATTGAAGACCTACATTATCAATCCGAGAGGCGCGACACGGAAAACCGTCGAGGCCGCCGGGCTTACATCTGCCGACAGTCTGATCGCCGGACGCACACTTGATCCGCGCATGCTGGAACTGAACCGCGAGGGATATCTGAACGGACACACGCCCTTCTCTGCCCTGGTGGCCTTCTCCTCGCTGATCACCGCATATCTGCACGGCCTGAAATACATCGCGCTGTCGAACGAATCGAGCGCAAACGAAAGCACGGTGGCCGGGAGCAGCGTCAACCACCAGTATTCCAAGAGCTTTGAATTTGAACGTGATTTTCATAAATATGAGAAGCGCTATATTGACAGCGGCGTCTACTATTTCAGCATGCTGCGCCCGTTGTCCGAATTTCAGATTGCGAAATATTTCTCCGGGCTTCCCGCCTATCACGATGTTTTCCGCAGCTGCAACGCGGGCAGCAAGAAAGACATCTGGTGCGGACACTGTCCGAAGTGCCTGTTTGTCTTCCTGATCCTTTCTCCCTTCCTGAGCCACGCGCGCCTAACGGAGATCTTCGGGACAGATATGCTGATGGACGAATCCATGCTCACGGATTTCCGGAAGCTGACCGGACTGGCGGCTGAAAAGCCCTTCGAGTGTGTCGGCAGCCGCGACGAAGTGAACGCCGCAATCTGTCTCACGATCGAGCAGATGGAAGCGACAGGGGAAAAACTCCCGTATCTGCTCGCCTGGTACCGCGAACAGCCGGTCTATGAAGTCTCCTTCCCGCAGCGCCACGCATTTCAGCGGCGCTATGACCCTTCGCATCTGCTGCCTCCCGCCTTACTCAGGATTCTGGCCGATGAATGCTATGAAGGAGAACTGCCATGTTAAATCGACTGAAAGAACAAATCAGGGGAAAAAAGATATTGATTCTCGGCTTTGGACGTGAGGGACGCTCTACTCTGCGCCGGATTCAGGAAGCCGGAGGCTATGGCTCTCTTACAATCGCCGACCAGCGCACCGCAGAAGCGGATCCCGGTATCCCCTTTCTGTCCGGTGAGCACTATATGGATATGCTGGACGACTATGACCTGGTCTTCAAAAGTCCGGGTATCGTCCTGCCCAAAGACCCTTCCGCATACCGCTGCCATGTGACTTCCCAGATGGAGCTGTTCCTCGAGGAATACGGCGAGCGGACAATCGGTATCACCGGCACCAAAGGAAAGAGTACGACGACGACACTGCTGTATCATATTCTGAAAGAAGCCGGACGCAATGTGGTACTCGCCGGAAATATCGGTATCCCCGCTTTTGACATTCTCGAACAGCTTGGACCGGACACCATACCGGTCTGTGAATTTTCCTGCCACCAGCTCGAGTATATCCACGTCTCACCACACATCGCGGTCCTGCTGAATATCCACGAGGAGCATCTCGACCATTACGGCAGCTTCGAGCGTTATGCAGCGTCCAAATATCAGATTTACCTGCATCAGAAACCGGGCGATCTGCTCTTCTGCGGAGCCGACGTCCTGCCAGGAGAAGGACTTTGCAGAGCAGATGTCTACAGCGTCTCGGACTGCAAGGCCGACGCCGATATACGGCTTGACGGAACACAGATCGCATTTGGCCGGAACCTTTACCGGATTCCTGTTGATGATCTGCACATGCTCGGGCATCACAATCATCTGGATGTCGCTTTTGTCTATGCTGTCTGCTGTATGATGGGATTGGACAATGAAGAGTTTGACCGGTCCTTACGCTCCTACGAGCCGCTGCCGCACCGTCTGCGCTTTATCGGCGAGCGGGACGGCGTCCGCTATTATGATGACTCGATCTCGACAATCGGCGATACGGCAATTCAGGCGCTCAAAAGTGTCCCCTCTGTCGGGAGTATCCTGATCGGCGGCATGGACCGCGGCATCGACTACGACGATCTGATCGAATTTCTCCGCAGCCATCCGGTTCCCCACATCATCCTGATGTACGCGACCGGGCGGCGCATCCTCGACGAGATCCGCGAGCACTATCCGGACTTTTCCCATCCGGAACGCCTGCTCTATGTGAACACACTGGAGGAAGCTGTCACACAGGCCAGAGCTCTGACGCGCCCCGGCGAAGCCTGCGTCCTTTCACCCGCTGCGGCGAGCTATGGTATTTTCAAAAACTTCGAGGAACGAGGGGATGTTTTCCGGGATCTTGTCTTTTCCTGATCTCACTGTGCAAACACCATCACCGTCTCCGCCGTGTTCTCATCATCCGCCCAGATCAGGCAGGCGGTTCCTGCCTGTATGTCATCCCTGGTGACAATATTCTTTGTGAGATAAGGCGTGATACGCGCGCTGTCCGGGATCCGGTAAACGCGCCCATCGGTAGCGGTCAGGCTCAGGCCGCCGTCGTTCTCCTCCGTCACCTCCGCGGCGATCGTATACTGCGGTGTGCGGCTGTCCTCGGGAATATTTACAATCACCACATAGGGCGTCGTCTGCGGCGGCAGGGACATCGTCATCTCCGGCCCCAGATAGGCCTCAAAGCTGCCGGTCTCCACCTCGTCCGGCGATACCGGCAGGCCGGTGGAAGCATCCAGCACACAGGTTTCCTCTCCGATGGTCAGTTCAATTTCGCCCGGTGAGGACACATCCGACTGGTTGTCGACAACGATCACGCCATCATAAGTATCTGTCACGACACCCCAGATACGGGTCGGCGCCGCGAGATCGATCTGCGCAGACGCATCCTCCTTCCCTGCTTCTTCTTTCTCCTTCTCAGACTCGTTTTCTTCTTCCGGCTCCGTTTCGACGCCTTCCATATCCGTCTCGTCTGTCGCGGCCTCTATCTCAGGTTCCCCCTGTGTCTTTTCCGGATTTTCCTGGCTGCCAAAACTCTGCGCACAGCCAAACAGCATTATAGACAAAAGTACTGCCATAGCCAGCAGGTGATATTTATTTTTCATAAACATACTCCTCTTCTTTCTCTTTTGCCCATTATGACACAGCCGCCCACATATCTCAATGGCATTTTCTTCTGTTCATTTGTAAAATACTGTGTTAAAATGAGGAAAGATTTGCTGAATTGTATTGGACAGGAGAGCAATAATCTGTCTCCGGAGGAGGTTCGTGCTATGCTCAGTTACTACATATCCCAGCTGCAGTCCATCCTGTACGTGATTCCCGGCGCGATGATCGCAATCATCCTTCATGAATGCGCCCACGGCTGGGTCTCAGACCAGCTCGGCGATCCGACGCCGCGCGCCTCAGGGCGGCTTTCCCTGAATCCCCTGAACCACTTTGATCTCATGGGAACGCTCTGCCTGCTTATCTTCCACATGGGCTGGGCGAAGCCTGTCCCGATCAACCCGCGCTATTACCGTGACCAGAAAAAAGGCGTCATCCTCGTGTCCCTCGCCGGACCGGTGACGAATTTCATCCTGGCCTTCCTCTCCCTGCTGATCTACGGCCTGCTCCTTCTCTACGCCCCGGTGGATTCCTCACTGTGGAATACGGTCATCCTGATCGTCTATTACAGCGCGATTATCAACATCGGCCTCGGCGTCTTCAACCTGATCCCGGTTCCGCCGCTCGACGGCTCCCATGTGCTCGAAGAGCTCATTCCCGCCGTTGCGCGTTTCTATCAGCGCTACCGGCTGTACGACAGCCTGATTCTGGTCGTACTGCTCGTATCAGGAGCTTTGAGCCGCCCGCTGTCATACCTCGACAACGCACTCCTGAACGGGATGTGGCGCGTCATCTACCAGATTCTGATCCGTCTGCCCGTGCTGCCGTCCGGCGTACTCTGATCAGTTCTGGTTCTTCTCGTATATAATCTTCAGCCCCTTGAGCAGCAGCGCATCGTCGAGGATGATTTCGTGCCTGCAATAGGGAATCAGCGTCTTTGCGAGGCCGCCCGTCGCAACGACGGTCAGCTTTTCTCCCAGCTCCTCCTCCATGCGGTCAAGCATGCCATCGATCAGCGCCACATTTCCGTAGAAGACGCCGCTCTTCATGCAGTCGACCGTGTTTTTCCCGATGAGATGCGCCGGCGCCTCCAGACTGATCTTCGGCAGCTGTGCGGTGCGGGCAGTCAGCGTGTCCGCGGAAATACGCATGCCCGGAATGATCGCACCTCCGATATAATTTTTCTTCGCATCAACCACGCAGATCGTCGTGGCCGTCCCCATATCGATGATCGCCGCAGGCACCGGATACTCGTTGACCACCGCAACCGCGTTCACAATGCGGTCGCTGCCGACCTGCCGCGGATCGTCCATCAGAATATTGAGCCCGGTCTTCACACCCGGTCCGATCACCATGACCTCCCGGTTCAGAATCTTCTCCATCGAGCGCCGGACAATATTCGTCACCGGCGGCACGACCGAGGAGATAATACCACCGTCCAGCTCTTTTATCGAAACGTCATGCAGTTCCATGATGTTCTTAAAACTGATGGCGTACTCAAGCTCGGTTCTGGTAGAAACCGTCGAGAGCCGCTCCACAAAACAGATCTCATCCCCCCGGACGCAGCCCACCACAATGTTTGTATTTCCGATATCTACTGCAAGTATCATATCCTGTTCTCCTGTCGTTTCTTTCCCTTATGATTCACGGCGTTCCACCCACATGCGCATCTACACTTCGTTTCGGTCCGCGCTAAACGGACGTCCAGCGCCGTCGCGCTTACGCGCTCCAGTCCTGATGCTCCGTAAATCGCAACTTTAGTGTAGCATGTTTCTCTTTACTTTTCCATCGTTTTATGCCACACTATTTGAAGAAAGCTTATAATTTCCAGAGTAACTGAGAAGCAGACAGGCTCTTCATGCATAGAGACCATTTCGTGAATCGCAGTTAAAGAAGGAGGATTCCCCCATGCTGAAAAATAAATGCGTTGTCCTCGGCGTCACCGGGAGCATCGCCGCCTATAAGATCGCGTCCCTCGCGAGTGCACTGAAGAAGCTGCACTGCGACGTGCAGG
>JAJPZP010000048.1:6482-9200 GCA_021204285.1 Lachnospiraceae bacterium
CATGACAAAAAACGCTGAGCAGTTCATCACGCCGGTCACTTTCGAAACGCTGACCGGCCATAAATGCCTGACCGACACCTTTGACCGGGATTTCACCTTCGAGGTTGAGCATATTTCTGTAGCAAAGCGGGCAGACCTTGTGCTCGTAGCCCCGGCTACCGCCAATATCATCGGCAAGCTCGCGCACGGTATCGCGGACGACATGCTCTCGACCACGGTTCTGGCCTGCCGCTGCCCACTGCTGCTCTCCCCGGCGATGAACACCGCCATGTATGAGAATCCGGTCGTGCAGGACAATCTTGCCACATTGAAACGCTATGGCTGGCAGATCATCGAACCCGCGAGCGGTCATCTGGCCTGCGGCGACACCGGAGCCGGAAAGATGCCGGAACCGGAGACGTTACTCTCCTATATCGTCAGGGAACTCGCTTATGAAAAAGATTTAAGCGGGAAGAAAATACTCGTCACCGCAGGCCCCACACAGGAGGCGATTGACCCGGTGCGCCACATCACGAACCACTCCAGCGGGAAGATGGGCTACGCCATCGCGCGCGCCGCAATGCTGCGGGGGGCAGATGTGACGCTTGTCACCGGTCCGACCGCCCTCACACCGCCGCCCTTTGTGAACGTCGTCCCTGTCGTCTCCGCGGAAGATATGTTCCGCGAAGTGACCTCGCGCTTCTCCGGGCTGGATGCAGTCGTCAAGGCCGCCGCCGTCGCAGACTATGCGCCGGTATCAGTCAGTTCTGAGAAAGTTAAGAAAAAAGAAGGGGATATGAGTATCCCTCTCAAAAGGACGCCCGATATCCTTCAGTATCTCGGCGAGCACCGCCGGGAGGGCCAGCGCCTGTGCGGTTTTTCGATGGAGACGGAAAACATGCTGGAGAACTCCCGCGCGAAGCTTGAAAAGAAACATGTGGACATGATCGCCGCAAACAATTTAAAAACGGGCGGCGCGGGATTCGGCACCGATACGAACGTGATCACACTGATCACGAAAGATGGTACCGAGGAGCTGCCACTCATGAGCAAGGATGAGGCAGCCCACCGGATTCTGGATCGGCTGTTTCAGCTTCATTAAAACCCTTTATCTGCCATACGCATACGTTTTCCGCGCCACGCCCAGTTCCTCATTTGCCGGAATCACATGAATCTGCACCGGAGAATCCGGCATGGAAATCACCGTATTTTCCGTACAGGAGACATTTTTCTCCGGATCGAGCAGGACGCCCATATGCCGGAGCTGGTCGCAGACGATCCGGCGGACGTTCGTACCGTGCTCCCCGATCCCGCCGGTAAAGACCAGATGATCAAGTCCTCCGAGCTCCGCATAGTAGGCACCAATATAGCGGACGATGCCATTACAAAAGACGTCGATCGCAAGTCTGGCGCGCTCATTTCCCTGCTCCGCTGCGGCAGTGACATCGCGCAGATCACTGCTGACTCCGGAAATGCCCAGCAGACCGCCATGCTTTGTCAGCCCTTCCAGAATTTCATCCAGCTCCATTCCCTCTTTCAGCAGAAAAGGAATAATGAAAGGATCCATATCGCCGCTGCGACTCGACTGGATCAGCCCCGCCTGCAGGGAAAGACCAAAGCTCGTGTCCACGCTCCTGCCCTCGTCGATCGCGCAGAGCGAGCCGCTCCCGCCCAGGTGACAGGAGATCGTCTTCCCGGTGGAACCATAGAGTTCCGTCAGCGTCTCCGCGACATAGCTGTGAGACGCGCCGTGATAACCCATGCGCTCAATGCCGTATTTCTCATGCCATTCCCACGGAATACCGTAGACTTTCCGTCCCAGCGGAATCGTCTGATGAAAAGCCGTCTCAAATGCGCCGACCAGCATCGCGTCCGGCGTCAGCTTCTGAAACTGCCGGATTGCTTCAAGATAAGGAATATTGTGCGCAGGCGCGACGACGAGATACTCTTCCATACCCCGCAGCACCTCCGGCGTCAGCTCGTGAATGCCATAATAATTCTTCGAAAGCACTGTCTTAAAGCCAACCCTTTCCAGTTCCTTCAATTCCTTCAGGCTTCCGTGCTCCGGATCCAGCAGACAGGTAAGGAACATCTGAATGCCTTCCGTGTAAGTCGGAATCGACAGTCCCTCCTGATCAATCCGAAAGCCGTCCGGCTTGCGGAAATGGAAGATCGCGCTGTCCCTGCTTCCGACGCGCTCCACTCTTCCCTCCGATAGCACCTGATCACCCGGCATATTGAAAAGCTTAAACTTCAGGGAAGTACTCCCCGCGTTGCACACCAGTATTTTCATCGTGTCAGTAATCTCCTTTTAGTCTAAAAATCCCAAAAACATGGGTTCAGTATAACAAAAAATAACTTTACATGCAATATTTGTGAAAAGTTCTACAAAGCTGTTGCAATATTCACAAGGCTGTGCTATTATTTTGCCAAGTAAATAATAGCGAAGTAGAATCTTACGCGTTAAGTATCCGCGGATGGGGAGTTGCCGAGGAACGAAAAGCCGGAAGGCTTGCGGTGTTTGATTCGCGCCCGTTGCTACATATGAGTACATCTCAGATGTGGTGCCAGTATTATTTATGACAGGTCCCTTATCACCACGGAGGAATCCCCTGCACAGCAGCATTCCCCGTACCCTGCATTCCATCGTGGAGGTGTATTTTTTATACAGATTTCAAAAGAAGCTCTGAATATCAGAGCACAGCTGCAAAACCTGTGTAAAGTCCAGAACCTGTGTAT
>JAJPZP010000048.1:9210-13436 GCA_021204285.1 Lachnospiraceae bacterium
CCCTTTATGTGGTGCTGTCCCTCTTCAACATCCCGGTCTCAGAGATTATCGAGATCCGCATCGGCTTCCTGGCTTTCATCGCCGGAGGTATGATCGGCGGACCGGTCATGGGCTTCACAGTCGGTTTCCTCGGAGACGTGCTGAACTGCTTCATTCGCGGATTTGCCTATTTCCCGGGATTTTCCTTCAGCTATGCGCTCGTGGGCGCGCTCTGCGGCCTGGTGCTCTATCGATACAGTATCACGAAGCTCCGCGCAGCGGTCTGTGCCTTCGTCGAATTCTTTATCAGCGTCACATTGACCTCTGCCTGGCTCTATCTCATGTACGGAACACCGCTGAAGGTACTGCTGACAAGCCGGCTTATCAAGTGCACGGCAAACTTTTTTGTGAATATTGTGATCATCTATGTATTTTTAGAAGCATTCCAGCGAATTCTACACGTGGCGATGCCCGTGCGGAGATAGTATTCTTCTGAAAACTCCCTCACAAAAGTTATATAAAAAATCCGCTGACACTTCACAAATGTCAGCGGATTTTTTCCTGCTGGCAGCGGGACTCGAACCCGCACGCCCTGCGGCACAGGAACCTAAATCCTGCACGTCTGCCAATTCCATCATGCCAGCCTGTATTCTTTCATACCACAAAACGTGCCAGACGTCAACTCCGGAAACTGCCACCGGCAGGCTATAGAAGCCCGCCCCACGCTGCAACCGTAAACACTGCCATCAGCACGATCTGATGCAGCATATAGATCAGAAGACTGTGCCTGCCGATCGTCTCCAAAAAACCGCCCCGCAGCCTGAGTACCCGCAGCACACGCTCGCGGCTTCCCAGCAGCCTGTACAGGAAATAGCCGCACAGATACAAGAAAATCCACGGAAGAAAAGAAAAGTAATCTCCGGAATAAAAACCCGGAGCCTGAAAGCCCAGGAAGGTTGTGAAAAGATTCCGGTACAGACCCTCCGGCACGCGTCCCAGCACAAGCTGTTCAAAGCCCCAGCAGCCCGCGTTCACGTTTCTGGTAACAAAAAAGAACAGCGCGCTCACCACCAGACCAGTTCCCGCAGGGACTTTTTCCAGCAGCTTTGAGAGCGGAACCAGCGCCAGCATCGCCGCCCCGGTAAACGTCAGAATTCCGAAAATAATCCGTTCAGAAGGCATAAAGACCCACGTCACGACCGTGACCACAAGGCCACAGATCGAAACGACAAGCCCGCGCCGCAGCGGCCTGCTCCCCAGGCCCCAGCAGAAACCGGACAACAGGATAAAAGTCCAGCAGATACTCTGCTGCCAGACATAACCCGGCGCTTCCCAGAACCAGCCGACGCGCACACCGTAGAGCTCCACAAGGTCATACATTCCGTGATAGGCGACCATGCTGAGAATCGTCAGACCGCGCAATGCGTCCAGCAGGGGCAGACGCTCCCGCTTCATTTCCAGGTCCCTTCTTTCTCCATCTGAGCTTTAATCGTCTGATAGAGCTCCGGCAGCTCTTTTTTGATATTTGCGGGCCGCCCGTCCTTCCGAAGGTAACAGTGTCCGCTTGTGCCCGTCGCACGCACCGCCCCGGTCTTCTCGTCCGTCATCACGTAGGAGAGCTCGTACTTCACTCCGTGAAACGCAGTCATCTTCACCTCAATACACACCCGGTCTCCGAAATAGGTCATCGACTTGTACTCGCAGTTCACGCTCAGTACGGGACTCATAATTCCCGCATCCTCCACTCTCTTATAAGGAAAGCCCAGCTCATCCATATATGCGATTCTGGCCTCCTCCATCCAGCGGATGTAATTGGAATGATGGATAATCCCCATCTGATCTGTCTCATAATACTGTGCCTGATGCACGTAGGCCATAATCCTACCTCCTTTTTCATCATAGTATAACAGATTTATGCAAAGCATAAGTTCGATTACGAAAATCAGAGATTTTCTATCTCACTTATCAGCATTTTCAAAGAGGATTGTGATCGTCGTACCCTCGCCCGGCTCACTCTTAAGCTCCAGCTGCGCGCCGTGCTGCGCCACGATATGCTTGACAATTGCAAGCCCCAGGCCTGTCCCGCCGGTCGCCTTCGAGCGGCTCTTGTCGACCCGGTAGAAGCGTTCAAACACCCGCTCCTGGTGTATCTTCGGAATCCCAATACCCGTATCCGCCACCACAAGCAGCACTTTTCCATCCCGCGGCCTCACCGCAACCGTAACATTCCCATCCGGATTATTGTAACGGATCGCGTTGTCGCAGAGATTGTAGAGTAATTCTTCCACCATTTCCTTATTTCCGTTGATATAACCCGGCTCGCCCTCAAAGCGCAGCGTCACCTGGTGTTTTTCCGCACTGACCTGCAGCATATCAACGCAGTTCTGAGCCAGCAGATGCAAGGACAGCCGCTCCATCGGTGCCTCCGCCGGCGTCATCACATCCAGTTCCGAAAGCTTGATGATGTCATTAATCATATTCAGCAGCCTGGTAGCGCTGCAATGAATCTCTCCTGCGAAACGCGGAATGTCTTTCTCGGCTGCCATATGATGTTCAATCAGCTCCGCATAGCCGGAGATCGAAGTCAGCGGCGTCTTCAGCTCATGGGAGACATTTGCCGTAAAGTCCTGCCGCATCCGCGCATTTTTCATAATATCGTCATGCTGCTTCCGGATCGTCCTCACGAAAGGAACCAGCTCATTGTACACCGGTGTGTCATCGCACTCATCCAGATGCTCCGCCAGCGAATCAATCGGCGCCATCAGGGCACGCGTAGCGCGCGAAGCGAGCAGCATACATAAGAGAAAGATAACGACTGCTGTGACCGCCACGATCGGTAATGCACTCCGGAAAATACGCCAGATGCTCGAACTCGCCTTCGCCACCCGCAGCACCGTACCATCCTCCTGCAGCACCGCGAAATAAAAAGCGCTGCTGTCCAGGGTGTCCGACCTGCGGATGGACTGTCCGCTGCCATCACCAAGCGCTTCCGACACCTCCGGCCGGTCGCCATGATTATCCAGGCCCCCGACGTCCACATCATTGTCATAGAGCACCGTCCCGTCCGCCGCGATCAGTGAAATACGGACCTCCCAGTCCGTAAGACCCTCCGCCGACTCCGCCGCCGTAACGTCAAATACCCCTGTACTCTGCAGCACACGGGTATAGGCTTCCAGCTCATTCATGACTTCTTTTTTAAAAAGCTCGTAAAACACCGCCGTCATGGACACGGCAGTCAGCAGGATGCTGAGCAGCGCTACCAGCATAAATTCCCGCCGGATCTTTTTTTTCATTCTATCATATACCCCACATTCCGCATGGTCTTGATCAGGCTGCCCGCAGATTTCAGTTTCTGTCGCAGCGTCTTGATATGTACATCCAGCGTCCGCGACTCACCCTCAAAATTGATCCCCCAGATCCGCTCCATAATCACATCCCGCGACATGACGATCCCCTGGTTCTGCATCAGCAGCTTCAGAAGCTCATGTTCTTTAAAGGTAAGCTCACAGGGTTCGTCCTTCACGTAGACCATGTGCTTCTCGCCGTCCATAAAAATATCGCCTGCCGACAGGAATTTTTCTTCCTCGATCTGCATACTGCGCCGCAGCAGCGCCTTCACGCGGGAGATCAGCTCCATCACTCCGAAGGGCTTTGTAATGTAATCATCCGCGCCCATGTCAAGCCCCTTAACCTTGTCGATCTCCGTCGTCTTCGCCGTTACCATGATGACCGGCGTCTTCTTCGTGTCCGGAATCGCATGCAGCTTCCTCACGACCTCCAGGCCGTCCTCATCCGGCAGCATGACATCCAGCAGAATACAGTCCGGCGCCTTCTCCGCCAGCTGGTGATAAAAATCCTTCGCACAGCCAAAATCCTTCACCTGATATCCGCTGTTTTTCAGTGCGAAACTCTCGATCTCCCTGATATTCTGGTCGTCCTCCACGATATAAATCAACGCCATTTCCATCTCCACCCTTTCTATGTGAATATACTATACCACAAATATTTCCCGTGCAAACAAAAATTTTCCCGGAACTCCCACTATCCTAAAGTCTGCCTGTAAAACACGCGTGTTTTGTATGTAAAATCCATGTAAAAAGAAAACCCGGAGGCGGGAAACCTCTGGGTTTTCTGACTTGTTTTTTATCGATGGCGCTTTATATTGAATAATCAAAAGGGAGGGTTTATTCATTAAGGGGGATTAGGGGGTAAGCGCCACCCATAAATATTTCTGATCAAGAGAGAAA
>JAJPZP010000048.1:13446-17970 GCA_021204285.1 Lachnospiraceae bacterium
GTTCTCTCCTTTTCGCTCTTCATTATACGTTGCGAATCCAAAAATGTACATTGGCATTTTTTCTAAAATTTTTTCTGTTTTTCGACTTTTTCCGTGTCAAAAAAGAGAATCCATTTTTTCCGTTTTTGCAAAAAGTAAAAGAGAAAACGCTGTCTGGACAACGTTTTCTCCACTTTTCACAATGAGGCATCGGGGGCTCGAACCCCGGACAACTTGATTAAAAGTCAAGTGCTCTACCACCTGAGCTAATACCCCATATTTCTCTGCATACTGCCCAACTGGGCTAGCTGGATTCGAACCAGCGAATGCAGGAGTCAAAGTCCTGTGCCTTACCGCTTGGCGATAGCCCATCAAGGTGGGTAGAGGGACTCGAACCCTCGGCCTCCAGAGCCACAATCTGGCGCGCTAACCAACTGCGCCACACCCACCATAGTCAGGACATCCTGACAAACGTGCCCGAAGGGATTCGAACCCCCGACCCACGGCTTAGAAGGCCGTTGCTCTATCCAGCTGAGCTACGGACACACGCTCGGATCTTTACAAATCCGAAGCGGGTGATGGGAATCGAACCCACGTATCCAGCTTGGAAGGCTGGTGTTCTACCATTGAACTACACCCGCATGGCTCTGTTCCAAATCGGGGTGACAGGATTCGAACCTGCGGCTTCCTGGTCCCAAACCAGGCGCTCTAGCCAAGCTGAGCCACACCCCGTCTCGCCGCCCTCATTTTGGACGCAACATGTATTATATAAGACGGCCGCCAAAATGTCAACTGTTTTTGTAACTTTCACGTTACTATTCGCGGCATATCGGGATGAGCAGAAAGTATCGTCGTACTCTAAAGAGCATAAATGCTTGCACGTAAGAAACTTTCTGTTCATCCCGATGTAGCCTGCGAAGCAGGAACTCCACCCACATAAGCAGTCTTAGCTGCGTAAGCAGCGGGACTGGAGCGCGTAAGCGCGACGGCGCTGGACGTCCGGGGGACGTCCGTTTAGCGCGGACCGAAACGAAGTGTAGATGCGCATGTGGGTGGAGGGCCGTGAATAGTAAAACTTTCATTCACACATAGTTGATCGTGTAGTGCGCCTCTCCATCCCGGTCGAGTTCCATAATGATAAAACTCGATTTCCGGTTCTCCTGCCGCGGCAGGGAGACGCTGCCCGGATTCAGAACCGTGAGATCTTCTCCCACTTCAAGGTAGGGCCGATGCGTATGCCCGTACATGACAACGTCCACGCCGCGCTTCCGGGCTTCTTCCTTAATATAAAGAGGACCGCCATGCACAAAGTAACGATGCCCGTGCGTCATCCAGATCTTATAACGCCCGATCGTCAGCGTCAGATCATCCGGCAGGTCGCAGAAGAAATCATTATTTCCCGCGATGATGTCCGCCGGGACACTGCCTGCAATCTCACGGATCCGTTCCTCGCCGCCCTCCACGTCGCCAAGGTGAAGCAGACGGTCAAAGGGGCGCACCTTTCGCACGATCTTCTCGAGCATGTACTCCCTGCCATGCGTATCGCTCACAATCTATATCTTCATCGCTTCTCCCATTCAGCCAGCAGCCGGTCTCTCATGGCGCGCAGCGCCTTTCCCCGATGGCTGAGCTCGTTCTTCTTTTCCGAGGTAAGCTCCGCCGAACAACAGCCGTATTTCGGCAGATAAAAGATGGGATCGTAGCCAAAGCCGTTCTCTCCGCGCTCCTCATAGCCGATTTGCCCCTCCATCGTTCCGCGCGTGGTCAGAACCCGTCCATCCGGAAAGGCTGCCGCGATCGCACAGACAAAGCGTGCGCTGCGCTCCTCTCCTTCCTTTCCCTCCAGGCGGTCAATAATACTTTTATTCTTTATATGATAGGAAGTGTCACGCCCCATATAACGAGCCGAATGAACCCCCGGCTTCTTATCCATCGCGTCCACCTCCAGCCCGGAATCGTCCGCCAGCGCGATCTCTCCGGTCCGCTCCATACAGGCCCGCGCCTTGATGAGGGCATTCTCCTCAAAGGTCGCCCCGTTCTCCTCGACATCCAGCGAGACGCCCGCCTCCTTCAACGATACCGCCTCGATCCCGGAGTCCTCCAGAATCTCGCGGATCTCCCGCATCTTATCCGCATTGCCTGTGGCAAAGAGTATCTTCATGCCTCCTCCACCTTTCTCCTCGGCGGCTTCGGCCCGAGGAACTGATAGTAGTAGGTCTTCATCATACCATTATAGACCTTGCGGTTTTTGTCCGCCTTGCGCCCGATATCGCGCTCCGCGTCCTCGTAGGCGGTGATGAGATACATCGACCAGCTGTCAAGAGCCTGAAAGCGCTCGCCGATCTCCCGGTACAGTGCCGGCAGCGCGCTCTTCTCTTCCAGCCGTTCTCCATAGGGCGGATTGCTGATCAGGAATCCGTATTTTTTCGGATGGGAGAGCTCGCTCACAGGCCGCTGCTGAAAATGAATCAGGTGTTCCACCCCGGCGTCCTGCGCATTCTGCCGCGCCGCCCGGATGATCTCCCCGTCAATATCATAGCCCTGAATATCGGTCTCCACCGTATCGTCCACAAGATCGTTCGCCTCGTCGACCGCCTCATACCAGTATTTTTTCTTCAGGAAATTGCTCCAGCTCTCCGCGGTAAAGCTGCGGTTCATGCCCGGCGCAATGTTCGCCGCCATCATGGCCGCCTCAATCGGGAAGGTGCCGCTGCCGCAGAAGGGATCCACCAGAATCCGGTCCTGCTTCCAGGGCGTCAGCATGATCAGAGCCGCGGCCAGCGTCTCTTTGATCGGCGCGCGACTGACCATCGTGCGATATCCCCTCTTGTGCAGAGACAGGCCGCTCGTGTCAAGACAGACCAGCGCTTCGTCCTTCATAAACGAAATGCGTACCGGATACTCCGCGCCCGTCTCCGGAAACCACGTAAGACCGTAGACCGTCTTCAGGCGTTCCACCATGGCCTTCTTGACGATCGACTGGATATCAGAGGGACTGAACAGCTTACTCTTGATCGAGGAAGCCTTTGTAACCCAGAATTTCCCATCGGCAGGAATATAATTCTCCCAGGGCAGCGCCTTTATTTTCTCAAAGAGTTCGTCAAAGGTGACGGCTCTTACTTTTCCAACCTTCAGCAAAACCCGCTCCGCGGTGCGCAGGAAAATATTCGCGCGGCACAACGCCCGCTCATCTCCCGCAAAGGTCACTCTTCCGTCCTCCACCGCGATAATCTCATATCCCAGATCTGTGATTTCTCTTTTCAGGACCGCCTCCAGGCTAAAGTGACAGGGGGCGACCATCTCCATTCTGCTCATCTAAGTTTTCCTTTCTCTTACGCACCCCTTATCTTAGCTTTTCCTCGAATCGCTGTCAATCATTTCTCGCAACAATTCAGAACAGCATCAAAATGGAAAAACAGGCTGTGCAGGTTTACCTGCTAAAGACTGTATTTTCATTTTGGGATGGGCGGAACGCCCGGGAGCCTCAGACATATGACGCGCAAGCGGCATATAGCCTTCGAAGAAGGCGGTCTGTGGTCTGCTGTTCTGAATAGATACCATTCTCACCGAAAACTGCCCTCAAGATATTTTCCGCGGTATGCCTCAATACCGCCAACTACCGAAATCGCGCGGTAACCACGCTTCTCCAGCTCCCGCGCCGCCTGCAAGCTGAGGTTTCCCCTGTCGCAATACAGGATCGGCACTGCCCCTCTGAGGCCGCGGATGCGCTGCAGCAACAGGTCACGCGGAATGCAGACTGCTCCGCGAATATGTTTCTTCCGATACTCTGACGGCTCTCTCACATCCACCAGCAGATAATTCCTGTCAGACAGATACCGGTCTATTTCCTTCGCTGAAATCGTCTCCATAGACTGCACCATTTTCTTCTTCTCTTGGTATCATAATATGATATCAGGGGGCAAAAGGTCATGAAAAGGGCGCGGCCTGCGCCGCGCCCTCTCACGGATTTCTTTCTAGTTGCTGTTCTCCGCCTCGTTCTGGCCGGAGTTTGCGGAACTCTTGGAGCTGCTGTTCTTGCTCTTGCTGCTCTTGGACTTGGACTCGCTCGAAGAGCTGTAGTCGCTGCTGTAGCTGGAGCTGCCCGACGTGTTACCGGCGTTGTTCGCATTGCTCGTATTGTTGGTACTCATGATCAATTCCCTCCTGTAATGAATGATTACAGGGCTAGTATGAGATTTCTTCACGAAAATTATGCATCATCAAAGAAAAAACCATCCGCAGAACTCTCACGGATGGTCTGTAGCGTGCGCGAGAGGATTCGAACCCCCGGCCTTCTGATCCGTAGTCAGACGCTCTATCCAGCTGAGCTACGCGCACATGTTTTTTGCCAAATGGTAGTATAACACAATGTAAATAGAATTTCAAGTGCCGGCGACCGGGATCGAACCGGTACGGGAGATTAGTCCCGCAGGATTTTAAGTCCTGTGCGTCTGCCAGTTCCGCCACGCCGGCTCTTAGCACTTTTATTTCAACGACCCGGATGGGGTTCGAACCCACGACCTCCGCCGTGACAGGGCGGCGCTC
>JAJPZP010000021.1 GCA_021204285.1 Lachnospiraceae bacterium
GCGACTGCTTCTCCCCAGCCCACACAGGGACCCGCTGTCTGCATGCGCGCGGTGCACAAAAAAAGCCGACAGGCTTCTGTCAGCTTTTCTTTTCGTATTTTATCTATTCTTCGGTATTTGGCGGCTGTGCCGCACGCGCTCTTCGTCTCCCCAGAATAATCAGAATGGCGGAGCCCACGATCATCACCGCCGCCAGCAGCTGGGAGATCGGAATCCCGGTTGATCCGATCGTGAGCTGGTCGGTGCGCAGCCCCTCGATCCACACCCGCCCGAGGCCGTCTCCCAGAAGGTAGAAGCAGATAACCGCGCCGACGAAGCGCTTCTTCTTACGATACCAGTAGAGGAAGCAGATCACGCCGACATTCCACAGCGACTCGTAGAGGAAGGTGGGATGTACCTGGATGAACTGCTCTCCCGCAATCACCTGCACGTTCGCCCACATCTCCTCCGTGATCTCATGGGCGCGCACCGCGCTTACCGGCAGCTGCATCGCGAGCAGATTGTCCGTATAGCCGCCGAAGGCCTCGCGGTTGAAGAAATTGCCCCAGCGGCCCAGGATCTGCCCGGCTACCAGGCCGAGACAGGCCGTGTCCAGCCGCAGGCCAAAGTTATATTTCTTCACCCGGCAATAGATATAGATGCTGACAACCGCGCCGATCACGCCACCGTAGATCGCGAGACCGCCCTGGCGCAGGTTGAGGATGCTGAGCAGATTATCCTTATAATTGTCCCACGAGAAGAACACATAATACGCCCTGGCGCAGGCAATCCCGGCGATCACGCCGATGATCACCATATCGATATAGCTGTCCGTGTCCTGCCCGGTGCGCTTCGCCTCGCGCTCGGCCAGGGTGAGCCCCAGCAGGATCGCGCAGCCGATGATGATGCCGTAGTAGGCGACCTCGAAGCCGAAGACCGAGACGGACTTACCTACGTTATTCAGATAAATTCCCAGGTTCGGGAAATTGATTGACATGTTCATAGTATTGCTCCTCGTTCATAACAGAGCCGTACCACCTCGACTCCGCTTCGCTTCATTTCGGTGATAGGGCTTCGCCCTGTATGGAAGTCCTACTTTATCGCAGAGCCGTGCACCCCACCTCGACTCCGCTTCGCTTCGTCTCGGTGATAGGGCTTCGCCCTATAGAGAAGTTCGCACAAGCGCTTTCTTACGTGCAAGCACGACGAAAGAGCTTGCACAAACTTCTCTGCACGACTCTGCTGACTACACGTTAAATAAAAACTCAATCACGTCGCCGTCCTGCACGACGTACTCTTTCCCTTCGCTGCCGACCAGGCCTTTCGCGCGGGCGGCGGCGATCGAGCCGCAGTCCAGCAGATCCTGGTAGTTCACGACCTCCGCGCGGATGAAGCCGCGCTCGAAATCCGAGTGAATCTTTCCGGCGGCCTGCGGCGCCTTGGTACCCTGTTTGATCGTCCAGGCGCGCGTCTCCTTCTCTCCCGCCGTCAGGAAGCTCATGAGGCCGAGCAGACGGTAACTGGCCTGAATCAGCTTGTCCAGACCCGACTGTGCAATGCCGAGATCCTCGAGGAACATCTTCTTTTCATCCTCCTCGAGCTCAGAGATCTCCTGCTCGATCTGCGCGCAGACTACAAAGACCTCGCTGCCGCTCTCCTGCGCGTAGGCGCGCACCTTCTGCACGCCCTCATTCGACGCAGCGTTGTCCGCCAGATCGTCCTCCGAGACATTGGCCGCGAAGATCACGGGCTTGCAGGTCAGCAGATTATAAGAATCCAGCCAAGCCTGCTCGTCCTCGTCGCGGATATCTGTGAAACTCTTTCCCAGCTTGCCCTGCTCGAGATGCTCCTTCAGCCGTTTCATAAGGTCGAGCTCCTTCGCGAGCGTCTTGTCATTCCGCGCTCCGCGGACGCCCTTCGCGATTCTCCGGTCGAGGATCTCGATATCGGAAAAAATCAGCTCGAGATCGATCGTCTCGATATCGCGCAGCGGGTCGACGCTGCCGTCTACGTGCACAACGTTCGCGTCCTCAAAGCAACGCACCACATGGACGATCGCGTCCACCTCGCGGATATTCGCGAGAAACTGGTTGCCCAGGCCCTCACCCTTCGACGCGCCCTTCACGAGGCCCGCGATGTCGACGAACTCGATGACTGCCGGGGTCACCTTCTGTGAATGATAGAGCGCTGAGAGCTTTTCCAGCCGCTCGTCCGGCACGGCCACCACGCCCACGTTCGGGTCGATCGTGCAGAAGGGATAGTTGGCCGACTCGGCGCCTGCCTTCGTCAGAGAATTAAAAAGTGTGCTCTTGCCCACGTTCGGCAGGCCGACGATTCCTAATTTCATACTTGTATTTACCTTTTCAGAAAGCCCTTCTTTCAGGAGTTTCTGCCTTCCTCGATATTTTGTTTACATGATAATTTTATAAACGTCGTTAAACAGGATCACAACCATCAGCCCCATGAGAAGCACGAAACCGACAAAATGCACCATGCCTTCCTTCTCGGGCGGCATGGCCTTGCCGCGAATGACTTCAATGAGAAGAAACAGCAGCCGTCCCCCGTCCAGCGCCGGGATCGGTAAGAGATTCATGACGCCGAGGTTCACGCTCAGCAGAATCGCCATCATCATCATGTTCAGCGTCACATAGTACCAGCCGTCCGCGCGCGATTCCTCGTAGGTCTCGCCGATCGCGCTGACGATGCCGACCGGACCGGACATATCATTCAGGCCTACCTGCCCCCTGACCAGCATCGCGAGACTCTGCACCGTCGCTTTCAGCCAGTAGCGAACCTCCGCAGCGCTGTAGCCCACGACCGTCAGGACATTTCCCTTCGTGCGCACGCCGCTCTTCTGAAAGCCATAAAGGTAGCTGCCGCTCTCGCTCAGCTGCGGTACAAGTGTCACAGTATAGACCTGCCCGTCCCTCTTATATTTCACCGTGGTCGTCTCGCCCTGATGAAGGCTGCTGTACAGGCTCACTTCACGGTAGAGGTACGTGCGGCTGCCGCCAATGCTGACGATCTCGTCGCCGTCCTGCATCCCCGCCTCCGCCGCGGGATAGCCTTCCATGACTCCGATCACCGTATCATCATAGCCCACGCCTCCGATGATAAAGAGCGCCAGGATATAGGCCAGAATAAAATTAAAGACCGGCCCGGCGGCCACGACCGAAATCCGC
>JAJPZP010000143.1 GCA_021204285.1 Lachnospiraceae bacterium
ATTCTGGTGAAGGAGAAAGCAGATGAAAAAGACAGTTTCAAAAGTCATGATCGCAGTTGGCGCCGTGCTTCTCATCGCGGCGGCGGCCGCGAAGCTTATGGGGAGAAAATCGATCTCCATAATCGGCGGCGCGGACGGACCGACGTCCATTTTCATCGCGGGCAGAGTGTCGTCGGGGTGGATACTCCCGGCCGCAGTGGCTGGGGTGGTTGCGCTGGCGGTCGGCGTTTTCCTCCTGCGGAAGAAGAAATAGAGAAATTTTGAAGGTGATAAGATGAAGACAATCTGTCGTTTCAGCGGGAAATGCATGCTGCTTTTTTATATAAGCGGACTTTATCAGCTCTGGCAGCTGTGCCAGTATGGCGGTGTGCGGAGGCGGCTTCCAGGACTGGTCGTGAGCGCCGCCGCCTTTTTGCTGTGTCTGATTCTGTGGCTGCTCTCCCGGCGCAGCAGGCTGGGGCGGGAAGCCGGACGGGGAAAGCGCATCGCTCTTCTTCTGGAACTGTTGATTTTCGCGGGTGCAACGCTTTTTTTTGGTATAAAAATCGTTTACGCGGCGACGCCGTACAACGGAGCGCTGTCCTGGAAGCTGGACGAGTGGCGCAGGAAGCGCGAGGTCGCGCTTGCACACGACAATTTCTATGAGAATGGCGCGGAGGGCATCCTGGAGGATCTGGATGCCGCGTTTGACCTGCCGGAGACCCTGTATGTGACGAACACCTTCAGGATTGCTTACGATGCGGAGGGCACGATCCGGATCGTAGAAGCCTTTCTGTATGGAGAGAACAACGAGGGGGAAAAGAAAACATACCTCATCAGCTATGACGCTGAGAAAAGCGGGAAAATGACGGTCTGGCTGGACGGAAATGTGAGCGGCGGATACGAGGAGGAAAATCTGCTGGAGCCCATGCTCACGATTTTGGATCTGGTCGATTGGGAACGACAGCTGGACGGGTGGAGTGCGCTGATCAGCGAGGAGGTCTGTGAGATTTCCTACAGCGGTTATCGGAGTTTTACATCGAAGGCGGGACTCTATGAGGTCTCTGAAAATGGAATCGAGCTGGACAGCGATGCGGTCAGTCAGCTGGATGCGGGCGGAGAGCTCTGCGGCTATGCAGTCACGCTGGATATTTCGGAGGACATTCCTTCCCTGCATTTTATTCTGGAGCCGGAGTATGTGAGCCAGAGTGAGCTGAACGCCGAGCGCGAGGAAGAGCAGACAGCGGAGGCGATCGATGCGGAGAGCTGGTATACGGATTCCGCAGACGGCACGATGTATTATTTCCTGAATGAGAGCAGGGGCTGGCGGCTGGTCGTCGTGGACGCGGCGGCCGGCAGCAGAGCTTACGTACTGCAGGGTACGGACGATGGCGGCGCGAGCTGGACGGATGTGAGCGGAGATCCCTTTATGGGGGCAGCCGGAGTGGCGGAAGGATTGATCTTCTATGATGAGAACTGGGGCGTCGCGGGGCTTGGCAGCGCGTCGGGCTCCTATTCGCGGCTCTATGTCACCTGGGACGGCGGCGAGAGCTTTACGCAGATCGAGCCGGATATGGATGCGGTAGAGGAAATTCCTGATACTGCCGTGGAGTATGGTTATACGGCACAGGATTATGATTATCTCTGTATGCCCGAGGAGGAAGATGGGGTGCTGACATTACTGACCACAACGGATCAGATTGAGCGTGCCGGCATCCTGTTTGAGTCCACGGATAAAGGATGGACATGGACCTGTGTTGGGGTCAGAAATTAAAAAAGAATTGACAGCGGCCTCATTCTATGATATTTTTTTTAGAGACGAAACGAAGGCGTTTTAACGGATCGGCGGAAGCCGATCAGTTAAGGCGCTTTTTTTATTGCTGTATCATGCTGTCATGTCAGGGGAGAGACAGTTATTATGTCAGGGAAGAGGCAAAGGATGAAGCTTGAGAAAGTAGTCAAACCCATTATTTCTATTGTATTGGCGCTGCTCCTGGGAGCAGTCGTGATACGTCTGGTCGGGGAAGATCCACTGGAAATCTATTATGCGATGTTTAACGGTGCATTCGGAAGTAAGAATGCCATTGCCGGTACGCTGGTCAAGACGACGACGATGATCTTTGTCGGACTCAGTTACGGTTTTGCCTATAAGTGCGGACTGGTTAATATCGGCATCGACGGTCAGCTGTATATCGGAGCGCTGTTCAGTGCGGTTGTTGGCATTTATGTCAGTCTGCCGATGATCATTCACATTCCGCTTTGCCTTGCGGCCGGATTCCTGGGCGGTGCGCTCTGGGGTGGCCTCGCCGGATGGCTGAAAACCCGGTTTCATGCCAGCGAGATGATCACGACCGTGATGCTGAATTATGTGGCGACCTACATCAGCAGTTTTTTGTGTAATGGGATTCTTGAGGAAGAGAAGGGAACCTATCCGCAGAGTGAGAGTGTTCTGGACAGTGCGATACTGCCGACACTGATTCCTCATACGCAGTTGACAATCGGATTTCTTCTGGCTATCGTCGCCTGTGTGATCTATGCAATATACTGGAAAAGAACGGCCTGTGGATTTCGAATGACGGTAGTAGGGGAAAGCGGAATGGTTGCACAGTATGCGGGAATCCAGGTGCCGAGAATGACGATGCTGGCCATGGCAGTTTCCGGTGGAATCGGAGGATTGGCCGGCACCATGGAGGTGCTGGGCGTGCAGCACAAGATTATGGAGGGCCTGTCTGCAGGTTACGGCTTCGATGGGATTGCGGTCTCCCTGGTGGGGAACAACAGCGGGCCTGGTATATTCATCTCTTCATTCCTCTTCGGCGTGCTGCGCTATGGAGGAAATGCCATTCAGATGTTTACCAAGCTGCCGATCGCGGTGATTTATATTTTACAGGCGCTGGTTATTGTATTTACAGTTACAGAGTTCAGGAGAAGAAAGAGGAGGAGGAAAGACAGATGAGCAGTTTGCTGAGTTTTCTGGTCACAGAGATGAATTCCTCCACGCCAATCCTGTTTGCCGCTGTGGGAATCCTGATCATGCAGCAGTCAGGCGTGATGAATATCGGTGCGGAAGGCATGATGTTGATCGGAGCTTTTGCCGGATATGTTGGTTCTTACTATACGGGCAGTGTGATTGGCGGCGCCATCTTTTCGCTGGTTGCTGCCGGAATTGTTGGGGTGATT
>JAJPZP010000085.1:0-4637 GCA_021204285.1 Lachnospiraceae bacterium
GCATGGCACACCGTTTCAGAATGAGTACCGTCGGAAGCTGCTGGTCATTCCACCTTCAGGAAGAAAGGGGGATCTGTTTTGAGAAAACGTATCTGGAGCCTCTTTACGCACATCACGGACAAAGTCTCCAGCTCCCACACCTTTGACGCGCACCACAGCCTGCTCTTCACAATCAGTGTAATGGTCGCCGCCACATTGCTTTCTGCTCTTTATCGACAGATAAACGCGCATGATTCCATCAATGTTGCGCTGATTTATATTCTGGCGATCATTTTGATCTCCTACCACACAGATCTCTATCGCTATGGCGTGTTTGCAGGGCTTGTGAGCGTCTTCCTGATCAACGGCATCTTCACTTACCCCTACTGGGAGATCAACTTTGGAGTCTCGGGCAGCACGATCACTTTCGCAATTATGTACATTATCTCCATTTTGTCCAGCGCAACCGTTTTCCGTATGAAAGAACAGGCGCGCAAGATCAAGGATGCAGAAAAGCTGATCGTTGAAGCGGAAAAGGAGAAGGATAAAGAAAAGCTCCGCGCAAATCTGCTGCGTGCGGTCTCCCATGACCTTCGCACGCCGCTGACCTCGTTGATCGGCGCCAGCTCCTCCTGCCTGGAAAATGAGAATACTCTGACCCCGGAAGAAAAACGCCAGCTCATCTCACAGATATACGAAGATGCCAACTGGCTGCTCCACATGGTAGAAAATCTTCTGTCTGTCACACGCATCACGGAGGGTGGGGCAGATGTCCTGAAAAAGACTTCCGAGCCGATGGAAGAAGTGTTATTTGACGCGATTTCCACTGTCCGCAAACGCTATCCGGATCTGAAGATTGAAACCATAATTCCGGATGAGCTGTTGGTCGCACCGATGGATCCGCTGCTGATCAAACAGGTAATTTTAAATCTGCTGGAGAATTCTTACTTTCACGCTCACAGTGAAAGGCCTGTGAAATGCACACTGGACAGCTCCGACGCTTTTGTAAACGTTCATATCCGGGATTTTGGCGATGGGATCGCTCCGGATCGTCTCGACAGTATTTTTGACGCAGCCCCTTCTACGCCCACCTCGGCCTCGGATACCCAGAAGGGCATGGGAATAGGCCTCTCAATCTGTAAGGCCATTATCGCCGCACACGGCGGCGAGATCAGTGCCCGTAACTGTGAACCGGGCGCGGAATTCTGTTTCTGCATACCAAAGGAGGCGAAAACATATGAGTACAACCGCTAAAATTCTGATTATAGAAGACGAAAAGAACATCCGGAGCTTCCTTATTTCCGTTCTGGAAACACAGGGCTATCAGATCGTCCCCGCCGCTACGGCACAGGAGGGACTCTCGCTCGCAGCCTCACTCTGCCCCGACCTCATCCTCCTCGATCTTGGCCTGCCTGACATGGACGGAAATACGGTAATCCGTAAACTCCGTGAATGGTCAGCCATCCCGCTGCTCGTCATTTCTGCACGCACTGAGGAGGAGGACAAGGTACAGGCACTTGATCTCGGGGCTGATGACTATATCACAAAACCTTTTGGCAATTCCGAACTGCTGGCCCGCATCCGCACGGCGCTCCGGCATGGAAGCCAGAGGCAGGCGGATACAGCAGTCAGTTTCGGGCCCTATCGCTGCGGCAAGCTGTGCATTGATTTTGCGAAGCGCCTGGTTACCCGGGATGGGCAGGAAATTCATCTGACGCAGAATGAATTCAAAATTGTGGAGCTGCTCGCGCGCAACGCCGGGCGCGTACTGACCTACGACCGGCTGATCGAGCATATCTGGGGTCCTTACTCCGAAAACGACAACACCATTCTCCGCGTCAATATGGCCAATATCCGCCGTAAACTGGAACCAAATCCCGCGGAACCCATCTACATTTTCACTGAAATAGGAATCGGTTACCGAATGGCTGAGGAAGATCCTCGCTGAACGCAAATGTCCCTCCGGGAGGCAGGATGTTCAGGAACCTGTGCCCGGAGGGGCTTTGCGTTTCTGGTTCGGCGTGCCATTCTCATGTGTTGTAGAAATTGGAGGATTTCACATGAACGCCTTCCCCTTTATGCTGTGCATATTGCTCGAGATTTCACATAAAATGCCGCCCCAACCCATGAGCCGACATTTCAAAAGACGAAGCGCGCCATTCACCCCGTCTGTTGGATGTTAAGCCTTGCTCGGAGACTCATCTCATATGTCAAGCAGGTTTCCTGGCTTACGGATACAAACGTCTGCCCTCCCCTTCTCACACGTCCTGGGTTCTGCAATGGGATAACGAAAGCAGGCTCTCCGAATACAGTGACCGGATCGTTCAGGATTCTCACCTGATTCCCTTTCTCACATGCGGTAACAGCCGCATGTGCACTTGACACAGCATTCTTCTGCACAAAATAATTATAGCCGCTGCTTTCGTTCATGTCAAGCTGTTTGCAGAATTCTCAACCGACTCCGTCTCCCTCTGAACATAACGTTCATAACAGAAACGAATGATATCCTTTCTGGTCACAATTCCGATAAAAATTTCCTTGTCGTCAATAACCGGCACAAAATTCTGATTCAATGCCAGCTGTCCCAGGTCCTCCATCGACGCATTAATCGACACCGCCCTGGTCTGAAGACGCCGCTCTATACTGGTAATGGAAATATTCTCCGCTGCCTTCAAGTTCATATCATAGCACTTTTTCAGCGTCCAGAGAATGTCGCCTTCCGTCACGGTACCTACATAATGTCCCTCGCGGTCAATCATCGGAATTCCCGTATAGCCACTTCTTTCCAGTTTCTCTATCGCCTGACGGAGCGTCCAGTCATTGCGCAGGTAGGAAACCTCGCTCTTCGGCGTCAAAAAAAACAGTACGTTCATATTCTTTCATCCTTTACATCAGAGGTGCCAGCACGCGCAGGGCAGAATTGATAATCCCGCCAACGAGCCCCTCGCGGCAGTCCGCGAGCGATACCTCACGGCTCTTCGCAAAGCAATCCTCAAAATCACGCTTCACATCCATCACCGCACTGCAGCGATAGAGGAAGGTTCCACATTCAAAGTGCAGATACAGGCTGCGGTAATCCAGGTTAATCGTACCGACTGTAGCAATCTGATCGTCACACACGAAAGATTTTGCATGCACAAAACCAGGTGAATACTCGTAGATCTTCACACCCGCATTCAGAAGGGACGGATAATAGGTCTTCGCCATGGAAAACACCAGTTTCTTATCCGGAATACCCGGCATCTGAATACGCACATCCACCCCTCGCTTTGCAGCCAGGCATAGCGCGCTCTCCATCTCATCGCTGACCAGCAGATAGGGCGTCGCAATATATACATAATCCTTCGCCTGATTCAGGATATTGATATATACGTTCTCGCCAAGCGCCTCATTATCAAGCGGCGTGTCTCCATAGGGTACGACGTACCCGTCATTCTCAAAGGGCTCCGGATGCCATCTGTGCGGGCGAAACTGTTCAAAATCTGTCTCCGGTGTGCGGAAACCGTTCCAGATCTCCAGGAACATCATCGTGAAATTGAAGACCGCCTCACCCTCCAGCCGCACTGCCGTATCTTTCCAGTGGCCAAAACGCATTTTCCGGTTAATGTACTCATCCGCCAGATTGATACCGCCGTTGTAAGCCGTGTGTCCGTCGACAACCAGAATCTTGCGGTGATCCCGGTTGTTCATCACTACCGAGAAGAAGGGAATAAAACGGTTAAAAGCCATACATCTGATGCCCATCTCCTCGAGCTTCTGCGCATAGCGGACCGGCAGCAGTGACACACAACCCACATCGTCATAGATCAGGCGGACGTCGACACCTTCCTTCACCTTGCGCTGCAGGAGCTCCAGGATCATATCCCACATCACACCCTCAGCAATGATGTAGTATTCCAGAAAAATATAATGTCTGGCCTTCTGAATGTCCTCAAGCATGTCAGTGAACATCTCCTCACCGACCCGGTAATACTTCACAGACGTGTTTTTCCACACCGGATAGCCGCCATATTTCCCGATATAAGCAAGACCTCCGGCTGTCTGCGAATCTTTTTCACAGATTTCCTCCAGGATATCCTCGTTCTGTGCCATCGTCTCCTGCATTCCGTCCTTGACCTTCGCCAGCCTCTTTGCCAGTCTTCTGCTTGGCCTTTTATTCCCGATCATCAGATACAGGATACCGCCCAGCAAAGGCACTGCCATGATCAGAATAATCCATACGATCTTATAGGCGGAATTTTCATCTTTGCGGATCAGATAAAGCAAAATCAGAATACTCAGTACCCGGAAAAAAATATTGATGTAAATCGAATATGTTCCCAGATAGACAAAGAAAATTAACAGCCAAAGTCCCTGGACAATAATTGCCAGACCAACCAGCACCACACGACTTGTAAAAATTTTCAGAAGTCTTCTCATGTATACCTGTACCTCATTCAACTACAGTATACCTCTTACCGCGTAAACTTTCTGTTAAATATTTCTTAAAATATTATGATTCACAGCCGCCAGGGAATGTACAGGCTGACGCGTCAAGCTTGCTTGTAAGCGGCGGCATGTATATTCCCGAAGGGACTGCGAAGCAGTCACGCCCTGAAATGAGCAATCTTAGCCCCGCAAGGGGCGAGAAAGCACGCGAAGCGGGCGGGATTGCGAAT
>JAJPZP010000085.1:4647-17875 GCA_021204285.1 Lachnospiraceae bacterium
AATACTTACTCATCTACATTATCCAGATGCACGGTCATCTGCGGGAACGGAATCTCAATTTTTTCCTCTTCAAAACGATTATGCACCGTCTCGAGTACGCTCCATTTGACATTCCAGTAATCACCCGTCAGAACCCACGGACGGATCAGAATCGTGATGCCGCTGTCTGCCAGCTCATCAACCGCCACCACGCAGGTCGGCTCCTTCAGTATCCGCTCATCGCTGTCCAGAATCTCATGGATCACACGCTGCGCCTTCTTAAGGTCACTGCCGTAAGCCACACTGACGCTCATGTCGACGCGTCGCGTCTCATTGGCAGAATAATTGATAATCGTACCATTGGCCAGCGTGCCATTCGGCAGGATCACGTTGCGGTTGTCCACCGTATGTAAGGTTGTGGCAAAGAGTGAAATCTCCACCACCGTCCCCTCACAGCTGCTCGCCGAGACAAAATCACCGACCTTGAAGGGCTTCAGCACGAGGATCAGGATGCCGCCGGCGAAATTTGAGAGGCTGCCCTGCAAGGAGAGACCGACCGCTACGCCAGCAGTACCGAGGATTGTAATGAAGGAAGTCGTCTGCACGCCAAAATGCGCAAGGATGACGAGAGCCAGAATCACATAGGCCGCAATCTTCACGAATCCGTCCAGAAACTGAATGACGCCGGTATCGACCTCCGCACGTTCCAGTACGCCGTGCAGGAACTTTCTCAGATACTTGATCGCCTTAACGCCTATAAAGATGCAAACCAATGCCCAGACGACCGACATACCTGCCGAGAGAAGCTTTGGCCAGAGAGTCTCGATAACTGTTTCAAGATTCATAATATTGTTTCCTCCTCATTATTTTCTGTATAACGATCCAGAAAATCCTGTTCCGATATAATTTCAACGCCCAGCTCCTTCGCTTTTTTATTTTTTGAAGAAGACGACAGGACATCGTTGTTGATCAGAAAATCTGTCTTCGAGGTGACGCCGCCGGTCACCTTACCGCCCTTCGACTCAATAAGGTTTTTGAGGGCATTGCGATTCGGAAAATGCGTAAGACTTCCGGTGATCACAAAGATCTTTCCGGTGAGTGTCTGCGCACTTTCGTCCGTCTCCTCACGGTAAAGGGATAGCTCGTCCATGAGATCATCGAGCCAGCGGTTATGCTCCGCGTCATGGAAATACTCCTCCATGGAAGCTCCGATCACACCGCCGATACCGGGAATTTCGCTCAGCTCCTCCGCTGTCGCGCCCCGCAGCCGTTCCAGCTCATCCTGATACGCGCGGCAGAGCAGTTTCGCGTTTGCAAGGCCGATATTGGGAATGCCGAGGCTGTAGATCACACGGGAAAGCGTCGTACGGCGTGCCTTTTCGGCGCTCCCGATCAGATTCTCGTAGGATTTTTCACCAAAGCCTTCCATCTCCACGATCTCATCGCGGTGACGATCCAGATGGAACAGGTCCGCGTATTCGTGGATAAATCCCTTCCCAATCAGCTTTTCGAGCGTCATCTCGGAAAGGCCGTCGATATTCATGGCATCGCGGCTCACAAAGAGCGTGAAGGCCTTGATCTTTTTCGCCTGACAGTCCGGATTCGTGCAGTACAGAGACTCCACACCTCCTGCGCTCTCGATCCGGGTTGGTCCGCCACAGACCGGACAGCGCTCCGGTATCGGCGCATTTCCGCTGCCGGTCCGGTTCTCGGCAATCTGCGGGATGATCATATTCGCCTTGTAGACGGTGATCTCATCGCCGATTCCAAGGCGCAGCGCCTTCAGGATGCTGACGTTGTGCACCGATGCATGGCTGACCATCGTCCCTTCAAGCTCCACCGGTTCGAAGACCGCGACCGGATTGATGAGGCCGGTGCGCGAAGGGCTCCACTCGATTTCAAGGAGCTTTGTCTCACGCTGTTCGTCCTGCCACTTAAATGCATAAGAATCGCGCGGAAATTTCGCCGTTCGGCCGAGCGACTGTCCATAGGCGATATCCTCATAGATGCTGACAAGCCCGTCCGAAGGAAAATCATTCTGCGTGATCGCTTCTGAAAAGGCGCGCACCGCCTCCGGCACCTGAGAGCCGGTCACTTTTTTGTATTCCACTACGTCGAAGCCCTGCTCCTTCATCCAGAGAAACTGCTTTTCTCTGGAATTTTCAAAGTCCACGCCATCCGCACGCACAAGCGCAAAGGCATAAAAATAGACGCAACGCTGCGCGGTGATCTCGTTGTTGAGCTGCCTGACAGAACCACTGCAAAGGTTTCGCGGATTCTTGTAGCGGGCTGCCTCATCGTCAATCTCCCGGTTGATCCGCTCAAAATCCGAATAACGAATAACTGCCTCTCCGCGGAGCACCGTCGCTCCCTTATGCGGAATCTTAAGTGGCACATTCTGAAAAACCCGCGCGTTGTTCGTAATGACCTCCCCAACTTCACCGTTTCCCCTTGTTACCGCCTTGAAGAGCGCACCATTCTCGTAAGTCAGAACGACAGTCAACCCGTCCAGCTTCCAGGAAAGTAGCACCTCATGCTCCCCTGCGAAGTCAGCAAGTGCACTGACATCCTTCGTCTTGTCCAGCGAAAGCATCGGCGTCTCATGCCGCTCTTTCGGCAGCTCGTCGACCGCCTCATAGCCGACCGTCACGGTCGGACTGCCGGAGAGCACTGTGCCGGTCTCCTGTTCTAACTGCACCAGCTCATCGTACAGTTTATCATACTCGAGATTGCTCATGATCTCGCAATCTTCCTGATAATAGGCCTTTGAAGCCGCCAGAAGCTGCGCGCCGAGTTCCCGCATTCTGGCAACCTTCTCCTCAGTCTGTCCCATCCTGCACATCCTCCTGCCCTTCTTCAAGCATCGCCAGAAGATCCCGTCGCTCCCTCTCCGTCACATTCCGCCAGGCGCCGGTCTTCAGATGTCCGAGGCGGATGTTCAGAATCCGCACCCTTTTCAGCTCCAGTACATGATAGCCAAATTCTCCGCACATCCTGCGAATCTGCCGGTTCAGCCCCTGCGTCAGCACGATGCGGAACGAGCGCTTTCCGATCCGCTCTGTCTGACAGAGCCGTGTCGTCACATCGAGTTCACGCAGGTAAACGCCCGCCGCCATATCCTTCAGAAAGCGGTCATTAAAATCGCGGTCGAGCGTGACCTCATATTCTTTCTCATGGAAATTCGCCCCCCGCATCATGCGCTGAATGAGATCGCCCTGATTGGTCATCAGGAGCAAACCTTCCGAATCCTTGTCCAGCCTCCCGGCATAGGTAATGCGCTGCGGATAGTTCAGAAAATCGATAATATTCACGTCACCGCCCTGGCTCCTCTCCGAGCAGACGACGCCGCGCGGCTTATTGACCGCCAGAAGGATGAAATCTTCCTTCTTTTCGACCGACTTCCCATCAAGAAACACGGCCTGTCCCTCTTCGATCTGCATTCCGAGCTCCGCCGTATGCCCGTCAACGCTCACACGTCCCGCTTCGATCAGCCTGTCCGCCGCGCGGCGCGAGCAGACGCCTGCTTCACTCAGATATTTATTCAAACGAATCATCTATGTATCGTTCCCTTCCGGGACTGCTTTGGTCTGCAGTCCCGCTTCCCTATCATACCAGAGATTTCCGTAAAAGACCAGACCCTCTTCTCTATAGATAAGCCCGAAGTTTCTCCATATTTTTTTCCTCAAAATCCATAATTTCCTGCGCCATCTCGCAGTACTCCTTCTGTGCACCGCAGTTTTCCTTCACAGCCTTCATCAGATCTGTGATGCCCATCGCATTTCCGCGGATCAGCATATCGGCCAGATGCGGTGTACTGGTATTGAGCAGCGTGTTCATCTGAATACCACTCCACAGCTTTGTCCGATCGAAAACGCTACTGTGCGGCATCTCCTCCTTCTCCTTTTCAAATTCCCGTCCCACCTGCTCTTCGTAGCGCAAAAACCGACAGGCCTGCCGGTTCAGGTCGAGCGCCAGATCCTCATCCTCCACCTTACTGATCAACATATTGATCGCATCACGGCCCACATGTGCATTCCTGTAGCACTCCGTAAGCACAGCTCTGTCTGCTCCAGTGATCATCAAAAAAGCTCCTTTCCCTCGCTGTTATCCTAGGGTATGGAGCTTTTTTGCATTTTATTCAGATATCTGCCATCCCGACAGACTACTCCAGAAATTCACTCATCACATAGCCGGTCTGGCCATTATACTCGATCTTACTCCATCCATTTTCATAGGACTCAATCACGGTAACCGTCTCTCCCTGATAGGCCAGCGCCACTCTTTCAGAATCCGTGGATGCTTCACTGCGCACGTTCACGCTGTCCGTCACGCGGGTTTCTCGATTTTCCGCAGTCGCCTCACCGGTATCCACAGCCTCGTCAGCCGTCTCCTCCGAGGCATCCGCAGTTTCTTCCCCTTCCTCTGTGTTCTCCGCGGTTTCCTCCGACGTCTCCTCTTCCGAATCGTCACCTGCCAGCTCAAGCGCACTCTGCATGAACTGTGCCAGAGTGGAATCGCTCTCCAGAGCCTCCTCGTAACGCGCCTGTACATCCGCATAAAGTGCCTGTACATCCGCATCCTGTTCCAGCTCCGCAACGTAAGCCTGCAACTCCTCATCGTCATCTGCGCTGCCATACTGAATCAGCCGGTCTCCATACTCATCCTGCGGCAGCAGGGAAAGACAGATGATACCCGGCGCGAGTGTCTCCACCCCATCGATCTTCATGTCATAACAGATAAACGCAATATAGGAATCTTCCTCCGGCCCGTTCATGGTATAGCAGACCAGATTGCTGTAGGACTCATATGCTCTGTCGTTCTTCTCAATCTCTGTCTTATCCTCGTCGGACAACTCGTCAACGATCAGAGCCAGCGTATCCACATCCCCATCCACAATGCAGTCCATATAGGTTTTCACCAGTGTGATGATGGACGCATGTTCATTCACGGTCAGTACATTTTCCTCCTCGACCTCTTCCGTCTCGTCTGTCGTACTTTCCTCTTCGCTTTCAGACTCCGTCTCCAGCGCGGTCTCCTCGGAAATGCTCTCCTGCGCATCGTCACTTCCACAGCCGTGTATCAGCAGAATAATCACAACAAGCAACACGAAAAGCGCCGCAATGTACAGCTTATATTTCTGCAAAAATTTCATAATCTCCTCTTTGTTCAGTTTCATGGCAAATTCCTCCAAATATGAATTTCCATAACAGTCTCCCTCAAAAGTAAGAACGAAAAATGCACCTGACAAGATTCGAACTTGCGACACCGGGCGTCGGAGGCCCGTGCTCTATCCAGCTGAGCTACAGGTGCATGGCTTATTACCTCACCTATCATACACCAAGTTGAAAAAATAAGCAAATGTTTTTTGTAACAAAATTGTAATATTTTTCCCCAGTTCAGCGCGGACCGGAGCGAAGCGGAGAACCAGCAGTTCCAGGAAGCCCGCATAGCGGGCTTCCTGGAACCTGCCGCGCCGAACTGCCACTTACCTTACACAGAACCTGCCGCGCCGAACTGCCACTTACCTTACACAGAACCCGCCGTGCTGAACTTCCGTCACGCTCGTCCTTTCTCACACAATGACATTCTCTTCTCCGCGGCTGAATAATAATACACACTCCCACTAAGATACTCTTCTGCTCTCACGCAGCGCCTGTTTACCGTATGCACAATCTCTTCCAGATCCGCATTCTCCGGCGTATCAGAGGCCGGCAGCAGAATCACCTCATGAATACTGCTTGGCAATACATAATAATCTCCTCCCAGGCGTTCTCCGCACATGCTCTGTACCCCCGGATCCAGAATACAGGCTGCGCCATATTCCTTTCGACTGGTGCTCAGAACATATAGATGACTATTAGAATCGTCAAGACCATACTCCCCCAGGAGCTGCTCAAGCGGCTGAAAAAATGCCGGTTCCCTGCGCATATTCCGCACAGCAATCTCATGCAGCTCCTCCGGCGTCAGCCCCCAGCTGCGCAGATGTTCCGTACGGACCAGTGCCGTTGCATTCTTTATAATAGAATCGGGAATCTTCAGATAGTACACAATGGCCAGGTCCAGCCATTTTCGACAGGGAACCTGTTCGAGAAGTTCTGTATTGCGCGTCGCAGAGATCAGCTTACTGTAAATCAGATCGCGGGCCTTGTCAAACTCAAGAAGCTTCTTTATTTCTTCTCCCGGCAGTGTGCGGCTCCCGCGCTGAAGATTCAGAACCATCTGCGCGATTTCGCGAATATAGTCGGGATCCGGGCTGCTCCGATAATAATTGTTCACATAGACCGTAGGCTGTTCCCTTCGTCCCGGCATCATACAGCTGAATCCATCCAGATGAACGTTGTTATTTTTCAGCACCTGAACACGGCGAATATGCTCTCCCGGAGCCAGATTGCTGTCAATCTCCTCCTCAAGGAGATCCAGAAATTTATCATAGGTCATGAAAAATCCTTTCTGTCTCTCTCCTCCTTCTGCTCTGTTCCTTAACTGGGAAATGTTGTGCGAAAGCACAGACGCGTTTTATATCTGCATCCAGTGTAACCGATTCGCCATTTTTTTGCAAGCTACATTTACATTCTCAGGAAATTATATTATAATAATTCTGTTTGCTCTGCGGACGATTCTACACGGAGGAGAGCTGTTATGGGATTTACATTCAATAAAAAGCTGCCGATTCCAAAGGAGATCAAGGCAATGTATCCGGTCTCCGCGAAATGCGCGGCGATAAAAGAACAGCGGGACAAGGAGATCCGCGACGTGATCACCGGAGTAGACGACCGCTTCCTGATCATCATCGGACCCTGCTCGGCGGATAACGAGACGGCTGTCATGGACTATCTGAGCCGCCTGGTTCCGGTACAGGAAAAGATCAAGGATAAGTGCATCATCATTCCCCGCATCTACACAAATAAGCCCCGCACCACCGGCGAGGGCTACAAAGGCATGCTCCATCAGGCTGACCCGGAGGCTGCGCCTGATCTGCTCGAAGGTCTCATTGCCATTCGGAAACTGCACATTCGTAATATCGAAGAGACCGGTCTGACCGCATCGGACGAGATGCTTTACCCGGAGAACTGGTGGTATCTGGCTGACCTTCTGTCCTACGTCGCAATCGGCGCGCGCTCTGTAGAAGATCAGCATCACCGCATGACTGCCAGCAGCTTCGACGTCCCTGCCGGCATGAAGAATCCGACGAGCGGCGACCTGACCGTCATGCTGAATTCTGTCATGGCAGCGCAGCATGCCCACTCCTTCATCTATCGTGGCTGGGATGTCAACACTCCCGGCAACCCGCTGGCGCACACCGTCCTGCGTGGTGCAACAAATAAATACGGTACTACGCTACCGAACTATCATTATGAGGATCTCCTGAACCTCTACGAACTGTATCAGCAGAAAAATCTGCAGAACCCGGCCTGTATCGTAGATGTGAACCACTCGAATTCAAACAAAAAATATCTTGAGCAGATCCGTATCTCCAAGGAAGTGCTGCACAGTCGCCGCCACAATCCGGATATTTGCCGGCTTGTGAAAGGACTTATGATCGAGAGCTACATTGAGGACGGCAACCAGGGCGTGCATGACAAAGTTTACGGGAAATCCATTACCGATCCCTGCCTTGGGTGGGAGAAATCTGAACGCCTCATGTATGAGATTGCGGAGGAGTGCTGACGTGTCATTGTAATTCAAACAGCATGCCACAGACCGCCTTCTGCGAAGGCTATATGCCGCTTGCGCGTCATATGTCTGAGGCTTTATGGGCGTTCCGCCCATCCCGAAATGAAGAGACAGCCTTTAGCAGGTAAACCTGCACGGTCTGTCTCTTCATTTCGATGCTGTTCTGAGCTGTTATCTCACATATTTCTGGATAAAATCCAGAATGATCTTCCGCGTCTCCTCATAGCCGCTTCCTGTCTCGAAGCGGCGCTCCGGGTGCCATTGCAGCGCGAGTACCTTCATCTTGTCCGATCCAAAAGCCTCGACGACATGATTTTCGCGGTCAATGGCGAGCGGCTCAAAGCAGGGCGCGAGACCTTCTTCGTAAATACAGTCAGAGTGATAATTATTCACCCAGATGTTCCGCTGTTCCTTTACAAGCCAGACTTCATGATCGACACCGCGTATCCGGCGAACCGGGAGCTTTGGATAATACCAGAGCTTCCCGCCGAACATGACGTTGATATACTGCATGCCGCGGCAGGTGGCAATGATCGGGATGCCATGCGCCAGACAGTAGTGGATGACCTGCTCCTCCATATGGTCGCGGTGCGGCTGCAGCTCATCCTCGTGCGGCCTGTCATAAAATTCAGGCGGCAGGGAACCGCCGCCGACCACGATCAGCAGATCCCGCTTCTTATTGAACACCATCTCCACATTTTTCGTAAAATTTGATATCGCCTTCGGGATAAAGCCGAGCAGCTCATAAAAGCGTACATAGCCGGATTCCAGGATGTCTACCGGATCACCGTACTGGTTCACGCCCTCGCGCTGCGTGATCAGCGCGCTTAAATTTCGGTACTGCAGCCCTGCCTCGATTTTTCCCGCCCGGCAGTCCATAACCAGATAAGACAGAGACGACACATAATTGTAGATCTTTTCCCCGCAGCCGATCGCCGCCGGAATCTCAAACTCCGCACAGCGAATCGCCATATGCGAGGCCGCTCCGCCAAAGCGTGTGATGAAGCCCTTGATCCCCTTCGCGAACACCCATTCATAGCCGGGATCCGCCTTCGGCACGATCACAATCTTGTCCCTGATATCCGCGCCCGGCTCCTCGTCCAGCAGAACAACCTCCCCCTCGACGCGCTTCGTCGTGATGAAATTCGGCCTGGCTTCGTAGACCTCAACAACGTTAAGACTGCTCCGATCCAGAATCACTTCCGGCAGGAAAAGTTCCTGGTACTCCTGATATTCCAGACGACGCCTTTCAATACGCAGCTCCAGCCTGTCCTTGAGTTCCTCCATTGTCATGTACTGTGGCAGCTTAAAATCTTCAATTTCCAGCCAGGAAAGATCATTTCTGGCAATCTCCATGATCGCTCCGCTGCGAACCAGCAGTTCCAGAATCAGGCTCAGCGATTTTGTAAACTCAAATTTAAAGTATTCGCGCTGTTTAATCGCCTGGTAAATAAAATAGACGAGCTCCTCAACACCGACCGACAGTCCCGTCTCACGCAGCGCCATCTCCAGGCGAGCGGCATCAAGACGTTTTCTCCCTGTCTCCGGCCGTGCGGTTCGCGACTGTCCCGGACGGAAATTCATCTGATCGTAGCGCTCTGTCCGAATATCGTAGGTGCCAACCCGCAGATGCCCATATTTCCGGTTAAACTCAGCGCGGCTGATCTCATCCATCGAGAAAGCGCGAAAATCCTCTTCAAACTCTGTGGAGACCGTCGTGATCGACTGCATGAATGCGTCGATGTCCTCCTCCGTAAACCAGGTCTCCCCCTCCTGCCCTGCCGGGCCGCTCTCCGTCAGGCTGCGCAGGAAAGCCCGCGCCATGAAAGCCATACGTGCCTGCCGGGCGAACTGCGGTGTCCCGTAGTGCTGCAGGCTGGCGCGCAGAGACTGCACCGCAGCCAGAATCCTGTGCAGGGAAGCGTTCGGATCCTCCAGGAGTTTCTCCTCATTGACACGCACCTCCTCCAGCTTTCTCAGGCTTTCCCGATCCATGGCAAGAATCTCATCAAAGCGCAGAATCGCCTGCTCCGTCACATGTTTCAGGCTGCAAAGAAGCTGTTGCCGCTCTTCCTCACGAAAGCCATGTTCCAACAATCGCTTTGTCTTCTCCGGTGTGCTGAAATCATAGCTGGTAAAGACAATTTCAAATTCAATCTTATCGTGAGCAGTAAGGTTATGACGCAGCGCATCCTGATAATAAGCAACCAGCCGGAGCGAAAGCTCCTCACTGAGCTCCTGTGGAATCAGCGAATAGAATGCGTACTCCAGACAGATGTAAGGCTTATTTCCAATCCGGTGCATCAGATCCTGCTGCAGCCTGCGATAACCCAGGCCCTCGATTCCCTGGTTCCATGCCCGGTGTGTGATAATCGCGCGATACAGCGAATAGTCGAGCGGGCGCGGATTATTCCCAATAATCTCGGAAGGATTCCAGAAAGCCATATCGGACATCATCATCGGCGTACCGGTAATCACATTCTTGTGCTGCTCATACATCTTTCCCGCATTTTCCAGCATATTGTAGAATTTGTGATCGTCATAGGCATTTTCCTGCCGGTAACTCGCCACGAGCGGGCGCATCTGGAACAAAATTACCCTGCCGTCACGGTCAATCGCAAACTCGATATCAAGTGCCAGCCCGTCCATAATATGCTCAAGTTCCTGCACTGCATACAGAAGATCCCGCCATGGCTGCCGAAGCTGCTCCACTTCTGCGTTTCTCACGATTTTCATCATGCGGCCTGCAGATCCGCTCGTCACACTGTCCGTAGAGCCGGTCTCGTCATAATTGATCAGATAATAAGGTTTATTATTCTGGATATCACGCGTGAATACGACACCGCTGTAGACGACATGCTGCGCCTGGCACTGGATCAGCACCTGCTCGTTCTCCAGATGACGAATATCGCGTACATAAGAAGCGATCACCGCGTCAACCGCCGCGATGATCTCCTCCTCACTGGACGAATCCACGTCCAGAATGCTCTTATAATGTCCAGCGTTCGAATGCCGGTAGGAATCTTCCTCCGAGGAGGAACTGCGCACCACGATCCTTCGTCCGCGGAACTGCGCCATAATCTCATGGCAAACCGCAAGCTTGTCCTTCTGATAATCGCGATTCCATAAAATATACATCTCCTCGATCGAGGATTTCTTAACAAGACTGCGCAGGGCAAAGAGCGTCCCTGCCTTCGTCGATATCAGTTTCTGTTCCATCATCCGCTCCTTTTTCGCGTCATGCACGCGGATGCGTTTTGCTGTACTCCGTTTTCATGCCGATCTGAAATTCTGCGTAAATCTGTGTCGCCGCAATATCTTTATGTCCGCGCATCTCCTGGATAACCGGAAGGCCTGCGCCTCTTGCAGCCATATGAGCCGCACAGGAATGGCGGAACATCCGCGGCGTAATATCTTTATCAATGCCTGCCCTTGCAGCATAACCCTTCAGAATTTTCCAGAATCCCTGCCTGCTCATCGGTTTTCCGGAACAGTTTAAAAATAAAATCGTCTGCTTCTCATCCTTCAAAAAGACATCGCGTGCTATTTTAAGGTAATCCTTTATAGCCTGCGCTGCTGCCTCCCCAAAAGGAACCATGCGCTCGCGATCCGCGTCACGGCAGATCAGCCATCCAAAACGCAGATTGATATCCTCCTCATGAAGCGTGAGCAGCTCGCTGACGCGCATTCCTGTCGCATAGAGCAGTTCCAGCATGGCCCGGTCACGCAATTCTTTCGGCTTATTCGATGAAGGCTGCATAAGCAGGCACTCCATCTCCTGCTCTGTCAGGATCTCCGGTGTATGCTTCTCCACCTTCGGCGGCCTGAGAAAAAATGAGGGGTCCTCTGCAATCCGGTGCTCCCGCAGCAGATAATCAAAAAAAGCTTTGATCGACGCAACATACCGCGAAATCGTCGCCGCCGACATCCCTTTTTTCTCCATATCCAGTATATAGGAACTCAATACCGTCGCACTCACATCCGCGGCACGCGCGATCCCCTGTTCCTGCAGATAAGCCGCCATCTTTGTCAGATCTCCCCGATAAGACATGACGGTATTGCGCGAAAGCCGCTTCACCGTCTCCAGGTATCCCGTAAACTCCTGTATTTCCTTCTCCATAACAATCCCCCGTAAAAACCACACACGGTTTTTCGATATGTCTAAAGTATAGCGGAGAATTCACGGCATTTCAATACATTTTTTGCCCACCGGTTCCAAAACGGCCTGCCGCTCTGCTTCACATTCTCCTCAGCAGCTGCTGTAGCAGAGGAGGATTGATATATACCTCTGCCAGAATTCCGAAAATCAGGAACAGGGATCCCGCAACCGAGAGAAAAAGGTACTTTCTGCGGCTTCTTCCTCCCCGCCATACCCAGAAGAATACCCAGCCGAATGCCGGAATATAAAAAAACAACTGCGGAAGCACACCCACAGCACAGATCAGAATCCCCTCCAGGCCTAAACGAAGCGCAGAAATGCTGAGAACTGTACCCAACAGCATTCCCATACCAAACAGCAGAATACACAACGTCGCCTGCGCCGCGCTCAGACACCCCAGACAGACCAGCAGCAAATATTGCCCCATGTGGCAGCGTCCTGTATAAACCAGAAGCTTTCCCGTGTCAATCCGAAGGGAAGCGTACTGATTCAGGAAATACTCGCTGAAAATTCCGGAGAACCGGGCTTCCTTCTGTATCTGAACCAGGACGATTCCTGCAAGCAGACCCGAAAACAGCAATAAAAGGCTGCGGCCACTCACTGACTTACGCATAAAAACACCTCCTGCGTCCAGTATATGGACGAGGAGGCTTTTCCATTACACTTCCGTACATTTTTTGTAGACCGCTTCCGAGGCCTTCATAACCGCGCTGCGGAAACCACACTCCTCAAGTGCTGCCACGCCCTCAATCGTCGTTCCGCCCGGACTGCACACCCGATCCTTCAGGACGCCCGGATGTTCACCGCTCTCCAGCACCATCGCCGCCGAGCCCTTCACTGCCTGCGCCGCGAACACATAAGCCTGATCCCTGGGCATTCCACAACGCACCGCGCTGTCCGCGAGTGCCTCAATAAAGATATACACAAAGGCTGGCGAACTTCCGCTCGCGCAGACAACCGCGTCCATCAGGCGCTCTTCGATGAATTCCGCTTTTCCGCAGGAAGCAAAAATCCGTGTCAGCGTGTCAAGCTCCTCTTCGGTCAGCTCCTCCTTCCGGCAGCTGATACCGGTCATACCTTCTCCGATCATCGCAGGCGTATTCGGCATCACGCGCACAATGCGCCTGTCACTGCCCAGCTTCTGCTTCAGCTGCTCAATCGTCCTTCCGGGTGCCAGGGAAATGATCACATGCTCCGGCGTCAGCATGTAGCGGATACCCTTCAGCACCTCATCATAAAACTGCGGTTTGATCGCAAGAATCAGGTATTTACAACGATTGGCACACTCTGCGTTTGAATCCGCATACACGACACCTGTCTCCTCATGAACCCGCTGCTTCGTCTCGTCCGTCCTGGCTGAAAACACAAAATCTGTTTTGGGAAATGTCTTCAACAAGCCTTTCAGAATCGCTCTGC
>JAJPZP010000058.1:0-16641 GCA_021204285.1 Lachnospiraceae bacterium
CGACGCGCACCCGCTTCTCCTTCGCCTCGGCCTGCAACCTGCTCGGCCTTGAGGTACAGGATCTCGAAGAGGGCAAGTCGCAGATCTCCCACGGCGAGACGGTGCGCGAGACAGCAAATATGATCTCTTTCATGGCGGATGTCATCGGTATCCGTGACGATATGTATATTGGAAAAGGGAACAAATACATGCACGGCGTCGTCGACGCGGTGACGCAGGGACATAAGGACGGCGTTCTCGAGCAGAAGCCGACGCTCGTCAACCTGCAGTGCGACATCGACCACCCGACGCAGGCAATGGCCGACATGCTCCACATCATCCATGAATTCGGCGGCGTGGAGAATCTGAAGGGCAAGAAGATCGCGATGACCTGGGCCTACTCTCCGTCCTACGGCAAGCCGCTCTCTATCCCGCAGGGCGTCATCGGCCTGATGACCCGTTTCGGCATGGACGTTGTGCTCGCACATCCGGAAGGCTATGACATCTTCCCGGAGGTCGAAGAAGTCGCTGCCGCGAACGCCGCGAAGTCCGGCGGTTCTTATAAAAAAGTCTCCACCATGGAGGAAGCCTTCAAAGACGCCGACATCGTCTATCCAAAGAGCTGGGCTCCCTTCGCCGCAATGGAAAAGAGAACCGATCTCTACGCCCAGGGCGACCAGGCCGGCATCGATGCACTCGAGAAAGAGCTGCTCGCGCAGAACGCGCAGCACAAGGACTGGAGCTGCACGGAAGAAATGATGTCCCTGACAAAAGATGGCAAGGCGCTCTACCTGCACTGTCTGCCGGCTGATATCAGCGGCGTAAGCTGTGAGGAAGGTGAGGTCGATGGAAGCGTCTTCGACCGCTACCGCACACCGCCCTACAAGGAGGCCAGCTTCAAGCCCTACATTATTGCGGCTATGATCTTCCTCGCAAAATTTGCGGATCCGGCCAGTCTCCTGAAACAGCTTGAGGAAAAAGGAACGCCGCGCGTCATGAAATAAGCCGGAGGTGTCATATGCTGAAAAAGAAACGTGTCGTGATCGCTCTGGGCGGCAATGCGCTCGGGAATACACTCCCGGAGCAGATGGCCGCCGTGAAGATCACTTCGCGGGCGATCGTTGATCTGATTGAAGAAGGCTGCGAGGTCGTCGTCGTACACGGCAACGGTCCACAGGTCGGCATGGTAAACAACGCGATGATTGCGCTGACCCATGAGGACCCGGAACAGCCGAATACCCCGCTCTCCGTCTGCGTCGCAATGAGTCAGGCCTACATCGGCTACGACCTGCAGAACGCTCTGCGCGAGGAACTGCTGAACCGCGGCATCACCGACATTCCGGTAGCCACAATGATCACCCAGATCCGTGTGGACGCCGATGATCCGGCGTTCCAGAACCCGTCGAAGCCGATCGGAAAATTTGTCACGAAGGAAGCTGCTGACGAGCTCACACGAAAATATGATTACATCATGAAGGAGGACGCCGGACGGGGCTGGCGCAGGGTCGTCGCCTCCCCGAAGCCGATCGAGGTCGTCGAGATCGGCACGATCCGTACGATGGTGGATTCCGGCGACCTGGTCATCGCCTGTGGGGGAGGCGGTATTCCTGTTGTCCGCCAGGGCAACCACCTGAAAGGCGCCAGCGCCGTGATTGACAAGGTTTTCGCGCGCTGCCTGCTCGCAAAGGAACTGGATGCAGATTTCCTGATCATTCTCACCGCGGTCGAGAAAGTTGCGATCCGCTACGGCAGGCCCGATGAAGAATGGCTTGATGATCTCAGCGTCGCGAAAGCGGAGCGCTATATCGGGGAGGGACACTTTGCCCCCGGTTCGATGCTGCCGAAGGTGCAGGCCGCCGTTGATTTTGCCTCCTCAAAGGAGGGACGGCAGGCGCTCATCACCCTGCTGGAAAAAGCAAAGGACGGTATCCTCGGCAAAACGGGGACGCGTATCCATATGTAACACATGTAACTGTCGTGCAACCGTAAACCTGTTCCGGATTAACATTTCAAAGAGGGGGTAAGAAAAATGTTGGAGAACCTGTTTAAACTCAAGGAAAACGGCACAAATGTGAGAACGGAAGTCATCGCCGGGGTTACGACCTTTATGACCATGGCCTACATCCTGGCGCTGAACCCGTCGATCCTGTCCGCTTCCGGCATGGACGCAAACGCGGTCCTGATGGCGACCGCGATCGCATCCTTCATCGGCACCATGGCAATGGCGCTGCTCGCGAACTATCCCTTCGCGCTGGCGCCCGGACTCGGCCTGAACGCATACTTTGCCTACACGGTATGCGGCAGCATGGGCTACTCCTGGCAGTTCGCCCTGCTCGCGGTCTTTGTGGAGGGTATTATTTTCATCCTTCTCTCCCTGACCAATGTGCGCGAGGCCATCTTCAACGCGATTCCCGCGCAGCTCAAGAAGGGCGTGTCCGTAGGCATCGGTCTCTTCGTCGCCTTCATCGGTCTGCAGAACGGCGGCCTGGTCGTGAACGACGATTCCACGCTCGTGACGATCACCAGCTTCGTGTCCGACTTCAATACGGCCGGCATCAGCGCCCTGCTCTGCATCATCGGTGTCTTCATCATCGCGGTTCTTTCCGTGAAAAAGGTCAAGGGCTCCATCCTGATCGGTATCATCGCCACCTGGGTGATCGGCATGATCTGCCAGGCGCTCGGCATCTACCAGGGCTCCTCACTCTATCCGGTCTGGTCGAACTTCAACCCCGGCGCGATCGGGCAGACCTTCGGGCAGTGCTTCAATGTGGACTTCAGCAGCGTGCGGATTCTCGACTTCATCGTTATCATCTTTGCCTTCCTGTTTGTCGATGTATTTGATACGCTCGGCACGCTGATCGGCGTCGCAAACAAGGCGGATATGCTCGATGAGGAAGGCAAGCTGCCGCGCATCAAGCCGGCGCTGCTCGCGGACGCGATCGGCACCACCGCGGGTGCGGTCTGTGGCACCTCGACCGTCACGACCTTTGTCGAGAGTTCCTCCGGTGTATCCGAGGGCGGACGCACGGGCCTCACAGCAGCCGTCACCGGTCTTCTCTTCCTGCTGGCAATCTTCCTGTCCCCGATCTTCATCGCGATCCCGAGCTTCGCGACGGGCTCCGCGTTGATCTATGTCGGCTTCCTGATGATCACCGCCGTCATCGACATTGATTTCGCCGACATCACAGAGGCGCTTCCCGCCTACCTGTGCCTGATCGCCATGCCTCTGATGTACAGCATCTCCGAGGGCATCGCCGTTGGCGTCATCTCCTACGTCGTGATCAACCTCTGCTCCGGCAAGGCAAAAAAGATCACCCCGCTCATGTATGTGCTGGCGGTATTATTTATCCTGAAATATATCTTCTTATAAGAACTGTTTACCCGCTTCGCGGGCGTCACCAGATAAGCTGATGGTTTCGCACTTACATGCGTCTGCTCTCAGCGGCAGGACCTGGCGGAGTCACTTCCGCCGGGTCTTTTTCTAAACCTGAATGCAAAACACATTTTTCAGACATCCTGAATTTCAGGAGAAGCACCGAACAGTCTCGTTCAGAAAGGAGCAGCTATGAAGGGAAAAAATATAACAGCAGATGAGCTTTGCAGCCGGATCGACGTGGCTGCGGGAAATGCAAAGGCGGACGTCGCCCTGAAAAATGCCAGAATCGTCAATGTATTCACAGAGAAGATTGAGGAGGCCGACATTGCCATCCTTGGCGACACGATCGCCGGTATCGGACGCTACCACGGTGGTATTGAGATCGATCTCGAAGGAAAATATGTCTGCCCCGGATTTCTGGACGGACACATCCATCTCGAGAGCTCTATGGTCTCGCCGCGTGAGTTCGAACGCGCGGTACTGCCCCACGGCACGACTGCGGTGGTCACAGCCCCGCATGAGAGCACAAATGTAGCGGGCTCTGACGGCCTGCGTTACATTCTGGACGCTACCGGGGATCTGACGCTGGACGTCTACGTGATGATGCCCGCCTGCGTACCCTGTACAGCTATCGACGAGTCGGGAGCCGTCTTTGAGGCGAAAGATATCCGCCCCTGGTATGCGCAGGAGCGCATTCTCGGTCTCGCCGAGATGATGAACTCCATCGGTGTCGTCAACAAGGATGAAGATATTCTTCAGAAAATCGTGGATGTGAAAAACTGCGGAAAACTCATCGACGGCCATGCGCCGCTTCTCTCCGGAAATGCCTTAAATGCCTATGCCGGAGCCGGCGTCCTCTCAGATCACGAATGCTCGAATGCACAGGAGGCCATCGAGAAGCTGAGCCTTGGTCAGTGGATCATGATCCGCGAAGGAACCGCTGCAATGAACCTCGAGGCACTGATCTCTCTCTGTGAGGCGCCATATTATCAGCGCTGCATGTTCGTGACCGACGACAGGCACCCCGGCGATCTGATTAAGAAGGGCCATATCGACTACATCATCCGGAAAGCGGTACGGCTGGGAGCAGACCCGGTTCATGCAATCAAAATGGCCACCTGGAATCCCGCGCAGTATTTCGGACTCCATGACCGGGGCGCCGTCGCTCCAGGCTACCGCGCTGATCTTGTCATACTGGAAAATCTTGAGGAGATCCGCGTGTGCGGCGTATACAAAGACGGAAAACCCGCATTTGAGGCAGAGAAAATCATTTCAAAGCCGCGAACGGACTATCCCCGCGTCTGGGATTCCTTCCACATGCCGGAAGTCTCAGAAGCGGATCTGGCCGTTCGGACGAACGGTTCGATCGAGCGCGTCATCGAACTGATTCCGGGCGAACTGCTGACCAGAGAACTGCTTATACCGAAAATAGAAGAAGCCGGATTTCCGGTCGGTGTGGATCCCGCACAGGATATTCTGAAGGCAGTCGTATTTGAGCGGCATAAAAATACCGGCCACAGAGGCATCGGCTTTATCAAGGGTTATGGAATCCAAAAAGGCGCGGTTGCCTCCAGCGTCGCGCACGATTCGCACAACCTGATCGTGATCGGTGCAAGTGACCGGGATATCATGCTGGCCGCAAACTGCGTGCGAAAAAATGGCGGCGGACTCGCTGTCGTGATCGACGGAAAAGTCGCCGGGGAACTTCCGCTGCCGATCGCCGGACTGATGAGCGAACTCTCCGCCGAGGAGACAGAAGAACAACTGGAAAACCTGAAAAAACTGTGCCGCGACATCGGTCTCGCGGAGGGCATCGACCCCTTCATGACGCTGGGCTTCGTGAGTCTGCCGGTCATCCCACAGCTGCGGCTGACCACGCGCGGGATTGTCGACGTGGGAAAACAGGAAGTTCTGGAGGCGTTTTTCTGAGTAAATGAGGAAATGCTACCGGAAATTCACTCATATATCCTGTCAAAAAAGGAAAGCCGCCATGGTTTTCCTTTTTTGACAGGGTTATCTTATCCGATTTATCGATTTTATAAATAGCGGAAACGGCACCGTTCTGTTATAATTAATTGAACGCTATTTATGCAAATGAAGGAGAGAAGTGACTATGAAAACATCCAGAAATGAAACTCTCATCATCGCTGTCGTCGGACTCGTCATCGGCGTCATTGCCGTCGCGCTGACGGTCTTCGGCAATCCGGCGAACATGGGCTTCTGCATCGCCTGCTTTATCCGTGATACGGCGGGCGGACTCGGGCTCCACCAGGCCGCGGCGGTTCAGTACATACGCCCGGAAATCATTGGCCTCGTGCTTGGAGCCTTCCTCATGGCGGTATTCCGCAAAGAATTCTCGCCGCGCGGCGGCTCCGCGCCGCTGACCCGCTTTATTCTCGGATTCTTCGTGATGATCGGCTGTCTGGTCTTCCTGGGCTGCCCCTTCCGCATGGTGCTGCGCATCGGCGGAGGCGACCTGAACGCCCTCGTCGGACTCGCCGGCTTCGCGGTCGGCATCGGTGTCGGCATCCTCTTTCTGAACCGCGGCTATTCGCTGAAGCGCACTTATAAGCAGCCCATTGCAGAGGGCGCTGTCCTGCCGGTCATTGAAGTCGCCATGCTCGTCCTGCTGATCGCGGCTCCGGCCTTTATCTATTTTACCGAGGCGGGCGGCGGCCCCGGCGCGCTGCACGCGCCGATCCTGATTTCCCTTGCAGCCGGCCTGATTGTCGGCGCTCTCGCGCAGGTGACAAGGCTCTGCATGGTCGGCGGCATCCGCGACTTTCTGCTCTTCCGCCAGACGCGGCTGCTCATCGGTTTTCTCATGATCATTGTCGCGGCTCTGGTCTGCAATCTGCTCGTCGGCTCCTTCAGCCTCGGCTTTGTCGACCAGCCGATCGCGCATAGCGACGGTCTGTGGAATTTCCTCGGCATGCTGCTGGTCGGTTACGGCTGCTCGCTGCTCGGCGGCTGTCCTCTTCGCCAGCTCATACTTGCGGGCGAGGGCAACGTTGACTCGGCAGTGACCTTTATCGGCCTGCTCGTCGGCGCGGCCTGTGCGCACAACTTTGGTCTTGCCTCCTCCACGGCAGGCGCGACCGCAAATGGAAAGGTCGCGGTCGTCATCGGCCTTGTCGTCGTGACTGTAATCGCGGCGGCCAATACCTTCCACAAAAAATAGGGCAAATCAATTTGAACAAAAAGGAGAATACATAATAATGGTAGATGCAAGAGGCAGATCCTGTCCGGAACCGGTCATCATGCTGAAGAAGGCTCTGGAATCCAACGAAAACAACTATGAAATCATGGTCGACAACCACGTCTCAGTCGAGAACGTGACACGCTTCGCCGAACACAGCGGCTATCGGGTCAATCTTGAGGAGAAGGGAGATGATTTTCTCCTGACGCTCACACGATGAAGCGCTATATCGCAACCTTTTACGCACATTTCGGAGCGATCCGCTTCGAAAGAGAGCTGCGTGCGAAGGGACTCCATGGGACGGTCATGCCCGTCCCGCGGAACTTAAGTTCCTCCTGCGGTACCTGCGTGGAATTCGAGTCGGAGCAGACAGATTTTCACGACCCGCATGGCGAGATCGAGCAGATTGTCCGCGTTTCAGACAATGGATATGAATGCGTATACCGCGCGGAAGACAGTTAAAGCAACTGATTAAGGAGACTCTCATGAGTGAAGATATCAAAATGACAAAACTCGCGTCCTGCGCGGGCTGTGGCGCCAAGGTCGGCGCCGGTATGCTCGTAAAGCTGCTGAACGATCTGCCCGTCCGCCATGACGAACGGTTGCTCGTCGGCTATGATAAGAGCGACGACGCCTGCGTCTACGTGGTGAACGACGACACCGCGATCGTGCAGACGCTGGACTTCTTTCCGCCGATCGTCGACGATCCGCGCCTCTTCGGACAGATCGCTGCCTGCAACGCGCTCAGCGACATCTACGCGATGGGAGCTGAGCCAAAGCTGGCACTCAATATCATGACAATTTCAAACGCGATGACACGTGAAGCTGTGCAGGAGGTACTGCGCGGCGGTTATGAAAAGGCATATGAGGCGGACACCATCATCGCCGGCGGACACACAATTGAGGATCTGGAGCCAAAATACGGGCTCTCCGTGACCGGCTTCGTCCACCCGAAGCGCGTTCTGAAAAACACCGGTGCAAAGCCCAGCGATATGCTCATTCTGACAAAACCGCTCGGCATCGGTATCCTGACGACCGCGGCCAAGGCGGATCTCGTGGACGACGCCACCATGCAGAAGCTCTACGCGCAGATGGCGCGGCTCAACCGCGCCGCACGTGACAGCATGGTGAAGTACGAGATTCACAGCTGCACCGATGTGACCGGCTTCTCGCTCATGGGACACAGCTACGAGATGGCCGCCGGCAGCGGATGTTCGATCCATCTGCAAACGGATGAAATTCCCTATCATCACGAGGCCTGGGACATGGCGGACATGGGCTTTGTCCCCGCCGGGGCCTATCGCAACCGTGACTATGTGGAACATCACGTAAAATGGGATAAAACGATTCCTCGTCCGATGCAGGACATCCTCTTCGACCCGCAGACCTCCGGAGGCCTGCTGATCGCCGTCGCCGAGCAGGACGCGCAGACGCTGCTGCGTGAGCTGCAGGCGCAGATGGACGGCGTGAAGATCGTAGGTTACGTGACCGAATTAAAAGAGCAGGAACTCATCATGGAATAAAGACCCTTTCAAAAGTTCCGGCTCGCACAGCAGGCTTCCCATCCGGCAGTCGAGTCCTTTCGCGCGCAGCGAGTGGACAAGCTGCTCTCCTGCCTGTGGATCAGGCAGGCAGTCCGCCTGGTTCAGCAGCACGCGGACACGCTCCACAGGCAGCTCACAGGAGCGGACAGTCTCCAGCACGCAGTATAAAAATTCCTCCGAACCGACAGGCTGTCCCGCAGCCCAGGCAGGATTCCGCTCATAGTGATGAACCACCTCTGCCATCGGTTTCCCGAGTGCAGAAAGTCCTGCTACAACAAGGCAGATATCCGTGTCCGGCAGGATCACCGGCTCACCCGGGCGATGCAGTTTCAGCGGCAGCCGCTTTGCACCGTCTGCCTCATAGACAGTCAGTTCTGCCGCATATACAGCCTGCTCCAGAAGGGTATCCGGCAGGCTTCCCATCTTTCCGTTCTCCGCTCTGCTTCCCACGCAGAGAATCCCCGGCTTCTTTACTTCTTTCATCAGTTCTTCCGCAGACGGTTCCAGAAGCAGTTTCCGGCACTCCGGCGGTTCGACCGGATACATATGCGTCGTCGTGGTGAGTAGCACGCTGTGCCCGGCGCCCGCCATGGCAAGCTGTTTTACCGCCGTTGTCTTCCCTCCCGCACCTGCAACTGCGATGCAATGTCGTTTCAAAATTTTCTCTCCTTTTTCACCGTTATCCCTCCTGCCAACCCCCACGCACAGGTTTCACAGCATATCCTCAGGTAAATCTATATCCCGCAGCTCCTCTTCCGGAACCTCCATCTCCCAGATATCCTCCGGATGACGCCGGATGATCTGTCTCCCGCCGCGGTCGCCGGCCAGCGTCAGCAGCTCTTCCCGGTATTTTGCCCTGAAAATACAGGGACTCCCCTTCTTCACGCTGCCGATACCAAGACCGCTTTCTATAAGACCCTCCACAAGGCGCACGATGCTCTCCGCGGAGAGGTATGGCTGATCCGCGACGAAATAGAGATAAAACTCTGTGTCCGCCGGCGCGTTTATCGTCCCCAGCCGGATGGATGCGGTGATCCCCTCCGCACTGTTCGGATTCTGGACTGCCTCCACTCCCAGCGAACGGGCATGCCCCAGAATCTCTTCATACTGAGAGGTCACGATCACACTCGTCTGAAATCGCCCTGAAATTTCCAGTCGTCCGGCAGCCTCCCGGAGATGCTGAAGGCCATGCTGATACAGGAGCCGCCCCTGCAGTGGTACCAGCAGCTTATTGGAACCAAAACGGCGTCCAAAACCGGACGCCATGTAGATCATCGCAAGTCTCATATATTAATACCCCTGCTTCTGTTCCAGATACAGAAGAGCTTCAAGAACAGAGCCTCCGATACAACGCGCCTTATCTGAGATCGTGAAACAGTTTTTATATTCACTTTCACGCGGGTCGATGTCTGCGATCTTAAAACCTTTCGTCACCGGATACCGATCCCGGATGATACCGCGCAGCAGCCCCGTAAGGGAGGCGCGCACCTCCACGCTGCCCTGCTCCGTCTCCACAACGGCGATTACCTGCTCTTTTTCCACGAGATCGCCGATCTCGGCATATCTCCGGAACGTTCCCGCCGCGGGGGAGTGGATCACCCGCTCCTTTCCGTAGCCCGCGATTATCCCCGGCGTACCGGTGTTCGGCTGCGCGCTGCCCGACTCGATGACACGACCCAGGTCATGGCCACGCATCGTCTCAATCACAAGGTCAACATCTTCACCAGCCGTAAAGCCCGGGCCAAGACCGATCGTCTTGTCCGCCATCGCCCTCGTCGTGCCAAGATTGCGCTTCGCAAGAATCGCGTCAATCAGCGCCCAGGGGCGCACTTCCCCGAGAATCCGGCAGGCTTCATCGACAAGGATCGGGATCTCACCCTGCGAGAGAATCTCCTGCGCTTCCGGATAGCCGGACGCTTTTCTGCAGCGGACGCCCTCGATCTCACTCACACCGTCATATACCGCCTCGCAGAAAGCCACCCTGCGGCGAATCGCCGATGGGCTGGCCGTCTCCAGCACGATGACCGGATAGCCGCAGCGGTGCAGTCGGTGAATCGTCCCCGTGGCGATGTCGCCGCCGCCTCTGACGATGATAAGCTGACTCTCTCTTCCCATGGTAAACCGTGTCCTTCTTTCCTGTTTGTCTATGGAACATTTTATGACATTGTACCATTTTCGTTATGCTGCATCATCTATAAACCTGGGCGCTAATCCTTCAGCAGCAGAAGCTTCTCCGCCAGTATCTGAAGCCAGCGCGGCAGTCCCTTTTCCTCATAGAGTGGCCAGTCGTTCCGCTGGACAAACCAGCAGATCTCTTCCGCACCTTCCTGCGCAGCAAGGAAGTATTTCCGTTCTAACTGCAGTCTGGCGATACTGTTCACCTGCACGGCCATGCTGTTCGCCGGGCGCTCCTCCTCCCAGCATGGCACAAAATCATGAGCACGCAGCCCTATACAGCTGATATCTTCCGCAATCTCCCGCTCCAGGGAAAGCGTCGTCCCCCACTGAGGGACATCCAGCGTATGCGCATCAAGCCGCCGAACCGGTACAAGATTCTTACAGCCGGTCAGACGTGCCGCCTCCTTGTGCTCCGGGTTCGCGAAAACCTCTCCGGTCTTTCCGTAGCAGATATCCTTCCCCTGATCCATGATCAGCAGTTCCTCGCAGAGCTGGTAGATCTCATCCCTGCTGTGGGACACGAGGATAACATTTCCCTTATATTCCGCAAGCAGCTCCTGCATCTCCTGCTGCAGCCGTTCCTTCAGAAATGCGTCCAGCGCGGAGAAAGGCTCATCGAGCATGATCATATCCGGCTCATAAACCATGATGCGTGCAAGTGCCACACGCTGCTGCTGGCCGCCCGAGAGCTCGCCGGGCAGCCGGTCGCCAAGCCCGTCCAGCTGAAAGCGGTGCAACATCTGCTCCACTTTCTCAGCTTTTTCTTCCTTACCGCACTTCAGCCCTGTGGCGATGTTCGCCTTCACGCTCATCGTCGGAAACAGCGCGTAATTCTGAAACAGGTAACCCACGTTCCGTTTCTGCGGCTTCCAGTTACACTTCGTAGCCGAATCATACATCGTGCGTCCGTCGATCACGATCTGCCCTTCGTCCGGCTTCTCGATGCCCGCGATGCACTTGAGCGTCATGCTCTTGCCACAGCCGGACGCGCCGAGGATCCCGATTCTCCGGCAGTCGCTCTCCAGTTTTACATGCAGGGAAAAGTCACCCAGCTTCTTTTTGATATCCGCTTTGATTGCCATCTATGTACCTTCCCCGCTTTCTCACCACTGCTTGATATTCTTCATATTTCCGCCCGTGACCAGATTCATCAGGAAGATGATCACGAAAGCGATAATCATGACGATCACAACCCACACGCCTGCAGTCGCATAATCCCCGTCCTGAATGACCATGGCGATCTTCTGCGAAATCGTACTGGTCTTACCCGGAATATTGCCGGCCAGCATCGAGGTCGCTCCGTACTCGCCGAGCGCACGCGCAAAGGTCAGGATCGTACCCGAGACAACACCGGGTCCCGCAGTCGGCACGGTCACCTTCCAGAAAATAGCGGTATCACTCATCCCGAGCGTACGCCCCGCATAAATCAGATTCACGTCCACCTGCTCGAAAGCCGCCCGCGCGTTGCGGTACATCAGCGGGAAAGCAATCACCGTCGCCGCGATAATACAGCCTGCCCAGGACTGCACGATCTTAATATTGAAATTGTCATACAGGAAAATGCCGAAGGGCCTTCTGCGGCTGAACAGAAGCAACAGAAAAAAACCCATCACAGTGGGCGGCAGCACCATCGGCAGGGTCAGAATACCGTCCGTGACCGCTTTCAGCCTCGGTCCCGCCTTCAGTACCTTGCGCGCCGCAAAGATACCGAGGAAAAAGGAAATAATCGTCGCCACAACGCCCGTTTTCAGCGAGATGAACAGCGGGCTCCAGTTCAGACCTTTCAGGATCTCCAGGATCTCTTCCATACCAACATTCCTCCCGTTTATTCATGGAAAGGCTGGCGCAGGAGATATACCTCCCCCACGCCAGCCTTCTTATCGTCTGTTTCTCTTACAGATCTGTATCGAAATAGTAGCTGTCGAGCACGTCCTTCACCTCATCCGACAGGATGTAAGCAAGGAAGTCCGCGGCCGCCTCAGTCTGCAGCTCATCCGCCTCATCGTTCTGTACCTGGCAGATCGGATAGATGACATCGCCGGTCAGATCGTAGCTGACGACTTCAAGAATCTCTACCATATCCTCATAGCCGTAGGTATCAGAATAGTAGGTTGTACCAACCTCACAGGACGCTTCCTTCACCGCCTCAAGCACCTTGCTGACGTTGCTCTGCTCGCTGATCTCCACACCGCCGAGCGCCTCGGAAACTTCCTCCGTCGTGTATTCAGAAGCTTCCTTGGAACCATCAAGCACGCCCATGCTGATCAGAGCCTCGCGCGTATATTTGCCGACCGGCACGCTGCCATCCGCAAGCGCAATGCTCTCCGCATCGCCGATATTGTCAAGGCCGGTGACGCTCGTCTCAGAGCCCGCATAGGTGATGACAACCACCTGGTTGTTCAGCACATCCGCTCTCGTCCCCTCGACGATCAGGCCATCCTCCTCAAGCGTATTCATCTGCTTCTGCGCTGCGGAGAAGAAGATATCGCACTCATAGCCTTCCTCAATCTGTGTGAGCAGGGTACCTGAGCTGTCCGCATTCAGCGTGATCGTCACATTCGGCTGGATCTCGTTGTACATACTGACGATCTCCTGCATCACCGTATTCAGACTGGCCGCGATGAAGACCTGAATCTCGGTCTCTTCAAAAACCTCCGCAGTCTCTTCCTCTGCCTCCCCGGCTTCTTCCGTGGCCGCTTCCTCTGCTACCTCCTCTTCCTCTGCCGTCTCCTCTTCCGTTGTCTCCTCCGCTTCGCTGCTGCTCGACGAAGAATTGCTTCCGCAGGCTGCAAGGCCGAAGGCCATCGTCGCTGCCAGCAGAACTGCCACTACTCTCTTTTTCATAGTCTCTCTCCTTTTCTTTGAAAAATTTTATATCGTCGAACCGTTCGTTTTTTTTAAACCTAACGCTTCGACAGAAAAACGAACTCCGAAGAATCCGTAATTCCCTGAATCAATCAGGCGCTTTGTAAATACCGCTTTTGCCGCCGGACTTCCGAAGCAGCCGGATGCCGTCCATCCGCATTCCTCTGTCCACGGCCTTACACATGTCGTAAATCGTGAGCAGGGCGATCTGCACACCAGTCAGTGCTTCCATCTCGACGCCGGTCTTGTCGACTGTTCGCGCCGTGCATCGCACTTCAATCTCACCGCTCTCATCCCGCAATTCAAAATCAACCGTGACTCCGGTAAGTTTCACGATATGACAGAGCGGAATCAGCTCCGAACATTTCTTCGCTCCCATGATCCCGGCGATCCGCGCAACGCCCAGGACATCTCCCTTCGACATCGCACCGATCTTCACCTTCTCATAGCACTCCGGGCTCATATGGATTCTACCGCAGGCGGTCGCCTCTCTTTCCGTGTCCGCCTTCGCGCTGACATCCACCATGACCGCGCTGCCATTTTTATCGAAATGCGTAAATCCTTCCATATACTTTACACCACCTCCAGTAGGATGTCAACCCTTCCACCGCAGACCATCCCTTCATCCTCCGCGCTCTCCGTTGTCATATCGACATGACAGATGCGCGCGCGGTCGACGCCTGACATCAAAAGGGAACGTGCCTGACTGAAAATCTCTGCCTCCGCGCAGCCTCCGCCGATCGTGCCAACCGTGGTGCCGTCCTCATAGATCAGCATCTTGGTCCCGACCTCGCGCGGTGCAGAACCCTTCCGCCTCACAATCGTCGCGAGCATCTTCCTGCCATGCTCTGTATTTTCGTCAAGCAGTGCATGCATCAGCTCCCGTGAATATTCCCCGGCGTGATTTTTTCCATTCTTCACAGAAATGATCTCTGCCATGATCGAGACCGCAATTTCCGCAGGCGTCTCCGCGTCAATTGCAAGACCGATCGGCGCGTGCAGTTCGGTAAGCACTTTTTGATCTACACCTTCTTCCGCCAGTGTACGCTTCAGCATTGTCACCCGGCGTCGGCTTCCGATCATGCCAACATAAGCATAGTTCTTCTCCGCAATCTTTCGCAGGCACACATGATCATAACGATGGCCCCGGGTCGCGATCACAAAATAAGTATCCACGCTCCCCTCTATCCGGTCAAGGCCCGTCTCAAAAGCTTCGCAGTAAACCTCGTCAGCTCCCGCCTGTCTTGCGTTGTCCGCAAACTTCGGCCGGTCCTCAAACACCACCGTATGAAATCCGATCATTTTCCCTAACCGGACCACCGCGGCAGAAACATGGCCGCCTCCGCAGATCGCGAGCGTCTTTTCCTGGCCAACCGGCTCACAGAACACCGCTTTTCCTTCAAGCTCGATCACGCCGCACGCTTCCGTTTCGGAAAACTTTCCCTCATTGCGCTGCAGCAAGCCCTTCGGGTCAGAACAGCAGAGAAGCTTCTCTTCACACAACAGCGCCTTCTCGCCCAGATATGGCTCTTCCAGCACTCTGAGCACGGTGATCCGATGATCTCGGTCCTGCTCTGCAAGCGTCTGATACAGCTCCGCCATCGTGTTCAGACTCCTTTCCCAAATCCACAGTTCGGGAAGGTACATGGCTTGCAGTTCAGGCAGAGTCCGCCCTCGCCAAGCCGGTTCAGATCCTCTGCCTGCAGCCGCTCACCGCACAGAAGACGCGGCAGTACCAGATCCAGCACCGTGCGTTTCGAATACATTGCGCAGCCCGGCACACCCAGAATCGGAATATCTTTCTTATAGTAAGAAAGCAGGAACATCGCACCCGGCAATACAGGCGCACCATAGGTCACAATATCGGCGCCGGTATTCTTAATCGCGAGCGGCGTCCGGTCATCCGGGTCAACGCTCATGCCGCCGGTACAGAGAATCAGGTCACAGCCTTCCCCGATCAGCTCCAGGATCGCCGCCGTAATCATCTCATGATCATCATTGCAGGTCCGTAACCCCCCGACTTCTGCGCCGAGTTCCTCCACCTTCCCGATCATCACGGGCGTGAAGGTATCCTCGATCCGATGATAGTAGACTTCGCTTCCGGTTGCCACAATGCCGACGCGCCGTTTCTGATAAGGCAGAATCGTAAGGATCGGCTCTTCACCAGCCACCTCCTGTGCCTCTTTCATCTTCTCCTCCCGGATCACAAGCGGAATTACACGCATTCCGGCGAGCTTGTCGCCCTTCTTCACCGGAAAATCCCCGTGTCTGGTGGCGATCATCATCTCACCAAGTGCGTTGATCCTTCTCAGCTTTCCCCGGTTGATCTTCAGGACGCCGTCCTCATCAGCAATCAGCTCGATCTTGCCTTCCTTCACCTCCGATGGATGCATATGCTCACCCTGGCAGATCTTACGCAGAATTTCTGCCGCCTCATTCTCATGGAGCATACCCTCCTCTTTCTCCCAAACGTAGAGATTCTCCTTCCCCACACTCAGCAGAACCGGAATGTCCTCCTCCGTCACGACATGACCCTTACGAAATACGGCATCCTTTGTCACACCCCGGATAATCTGCGTAATGTCATGACAGAGCACATGCCCGACCGCATCCTGCGTCCGAATCAGTTTCACTGCAAGCCATCCCCTTCCTCAAAATATTTTTTATACAGTCTCTCCGTATCACACTCGACTTCTGCGAGCATCTTTTTGTAAGTATCCACCAGACGCCTGCCCTCCTCGGTCAGCGTCGAACCGCCCCCATCCGGGCCACCGACCCTGTGCTCCACCATCGGCCGGCCATAGTGCCGGTCGAGTCCGCGGAGCATCCGGCTTCCCTTGCTGTAAGAGAGATTCATTGTGAGACAGGCCTTCTGCAGCGACCCGGTCTCATCAATCCTCTCTAACAACTCACAGACGCCGGGACCGAAAAAGGACGCGTCCGCGACAAACTGAACTTTGATCTTCAGCCTGACCATCACGCGCCCTCCTCTCTTAATCTGATCACATGGAGCCGTTTTTACGCGGTCGCTTCCTCCTCATTAATCGCCGCCTGTGCAGCCGCCAGACGTGCGATCGGCACACGATACGGGGAGCAGCTCACATAGTTCAGGCCGACTCTGTGGCAGAACTCCACAGAAGCCGGGTCTCCGCCATGCTCGCCGCAGATGCCCATCTTGATATCCGGCCTGGTCTTGCGCCCGAGCTCGGCCGCCAGCTTGACAAGTTTGCCTACACCCTCCTGATCCAGCGTTGCAAAGGGATCCGATTCGTAAATCTTGGCCTTATAATAAGAATCCAGGAACTTTCCGGAATCGTCACGCGAGAAGCCAAAGGTCATCTGCGTCAGATCATTAGTACCGAAGGAGAAGAATTCCGCCTCCTTCGCGATCTCATCCGCAGTCAGCGCCGCACGCGGGATCTCGATCATCGTGCCGATATGGTACTGGATATCACTGCCCATCTCTTTCTTTACAAGCTCTGCAGTCTCCTCGACAATCT
>JAJPZP010000058.1:16651-17860 GCA_021204285.1 Lachnospiraceae bacterium
ACATACTTCAGCTCCTTGCGCTCGCCGACCAGAGGGATCATGATCTCCGGCGTGACGTCAAAGCCCTCCGCACGCTCCGTCTCAATCGCCGCCTCAATCACAGCGCGGGTCTGCATCCTGGCAATCTCCGGATACGTGACAGCCAGGCGGCAGCCGCGATGTCCCATCATCGGGTTGAACTCGTGCAGTTCCTGGCATTTTGCGCGGACTTCGTCAACCGAAAGACCCATATCCTCCGCAAGCGCCACAATATCGTCCTCCTCGGTCGGCACGAATTCATGCAGAGGCGGATCAAGATAACGCACCGTCATCGGACGGCCTTTCAGCGCCTTATACATTGCCTTGAAGTCTTCCTTCTGATAGGGCAGCAGCTCCATCAGGGCAGCCTCACGCGCCTCATGCGTATCGGAGAGGATCATCTTACGGATCTTCGGAATGCGCTCCTCATTGAAGAACATATGCTCGGTACGGCAAAGGCCGATGCCCTCGGCGCCCAGACGAATCGCATTCAGCGTGTCCGCCGGGGTATCCGCGTTCGTGCGGACCTGCAGACGGCGGAATTTGTCCGCCCAGCCCATGATTCTCTTGAAATTACCGGTGATGGTCGCCGGCTTCGTCGGAATATCCCCTTTATAAATATTGCCGGAGGTGCCATCCAGGGAAATATAGTCCCCCTCTACGAAATGATAGCCGCCCAGTTCGAACCACTTTTCCTCCTCGGAAATGCGGATCTCGCCACAGCCGGACACACAGCAGGTACCCATACCACGGGCCACAACAGCCGCATGGCTCGTCATACCGCCGCGCACGGTCAGAATGCCCTCTGCCGCATGCATGCCCTCGATGTCCTCCGGAGAGGTCTCGAGCCGCACAAGAATCACGCGATCTCCGTGTTCATGTGCCGCCTTCGCATCCTCTGCGGTAAAGTAAACCTTGCCCGCAGCGGCTCCCGGAGACGCCGGAAGCGCAGCGCCAATCACCTCGCCTGCTTTCAGTGCATCCGAATCGAACGTCGGATGCAGCAGCTGGTCAAGCGACTTCGCCTCGATGCGCTGCACGGCCTCCTTCTGTGTGATCATACCCTCGTCGACCAGGTCGCAGGCAATCTGCAGTGCGGCCGGCGCTGTCCTCTTTCCGTTGCGGGTCTGCAGGAAATACAGTTTTCCTTCCTGGATTGTAAACTCCATATCCTGCATATCACGATAATGA
>JAJPZP010000067.1 GCA_021204285.1 Lachnospiraceae bacterium
CGAGCAGGGAGAGCAGTGTGGATTTGCCGCATCCACTTGGTCCAACGATCGCAAGAAATTCGTTTTCCTCCACAAAAAATGTAATATCCGATAAAGCCGGAGTTTCCCCCAACAGACTGTGATAGGAATAGGAGACATGCTCCACTTTGAGTAAGCCGTCCACAAGCAGTGTCCTCCGGATGTTTTCTTTATAGAATATGGATTTTGAAGAATATTCGTGCATTCTGACGAAAGTGTGCTGTTCATACAAATTGTTCTTGCGCTTATAGTCATTTCATGATACTATATTTTGTACAAACGCATTTTAGAAAATACCAGATATTGTTTTGGAGGAAGACCATGAGTGGAAACGGCATCGTGTACCCGGAAAAGATCAAAAAGCGCGACGGCACGCCGGTAGCGTTCGACGTAGAGAAGATTGAAAACGCTATCCGCAAGGCGAACAATGCGGCGCAGGTGGAGGCGATCGCCCCCTGTCAGTTTGAGGAACTGGTAAATGAAATTGTGGAGGCCATCCCGAAGGGGCAGACGCCGGAGGTGGAGCAGATCCAGGATCTTGTGGAGGAGAAGCTGATCCGGCATGGTTTTGCGAAGACCGCGAAGGCCTACATTTTGTATCGTGCGGAGCACACGAAGGTGCGCAAGACCGAGGCGGATCTGGTGAATATTTACCGGGAGCTTACTTTTACGAGCGCGGCGGATGCCGATATCAAGCGTGAGAACGCGAATATTGATGCGGACACCTCGATGGGCACGATGCTCAAATACGGCTCCGAGGGTGCGAATTATTTTGTTGACAACTATATCCTGCCGAAGGATATCGCAGCGGCACATATCAACGGGGACATCCATATCCACGACAAGGATTTCTACATGTTGACCGAGACCTGCTGCCAGATCGACCTGCTGAAACTGTTCCACGATGGATTCTCGACCGGCCACGGTTATATCCGTGAGCCGAAGTCGATCGTCAGCTATGCGGCGCTCGCCTGCATCGCGATTCAGGCAAATCAGAATGAGATGCACGGCGGCCAGTCGGTGCCGAACTTTGACTACGCGATGGCAGAGGGCGTGGCCTGTACCTTCCGCAAGGAATATTATGACGCGGTACAGCGTTACTTCTGGCTGGAATACAGCTGTGAGCGTGTACTGGAGGACGAATTCCGCCAGGCGCTCAAGGACGCGATGCCGGAGCGCATCGACATGACGAACATCGACAGCTACGAGGAGTGCCTTGTGAAATGGCTGCTGGGCTGTGCAAAGGACTGGATTGGTCGGGAGGTGTCGGAGGAGGACATCCGGCGCTGTCACAAGACTTCGATCCGTATCGCGATGAAGGAGACCGACAAGGCGACCTACCAGGCGATGGAGTCACTGATCCACAATCTGAACACGATGAACTCCCGTGCGGGCGCACAGGTTCCGTTCAGCTCCATCAACTATGGCACCTGCACGACGCCGGAGGCGCGCATGGCGATCCGCAATCTTCTGAAGGTCACAGACGTGGGCCTTGGAAATGGCGAGACGGCGATCTTCCCGGTGCAGATTTTCAAGGTGAAAGAAGGCGTCAACTACAATCCGGGCGATCCGAACTATGACCTGTTCCGCATGGCGATCAAGGTCTCGGCGAAGCGGCTGTTCCCGAACTTCAGTTTTATCGACACGCCCTTCAATCTCCAGTATTATAAAGAGGGAGATTACAACACGGAGATCGCCTATATGGGCTGCCGCACGCGTGTCATGGGCAATCACTATGACCCGACGCATGAGGTCACCTGCGGGCGCGGAAACTTAAGCTTTACCTCCATCAACCTGCCGCGTCTCGGCATCACGGCGAAGGGCGATATTGATCTCTTCTACAAGAATCTGGACAAGCGCATGGAGCTTTGCTGCAGACAGCTTCTGCATCGCTTCGAGATTCAGAAGAAGAAGACGGTCAAGAATTACCCATTCCTGATGGGACAGGGCATCTGGCTCGGCTCAGACGATCTCGGTGTGAACGATCAGGTCGGGGAGATTCTGAAGCATGGAACGCTCAGCGTCGGCTTCATCGGCCTTGCGGAGACGCTTGTTGCCCTGACCGGAAAGCATCACGGCGAGAGCGAGGAGAGCCGGAAGCTCGGCTACGAGATTATTTCTCATATGCGCAAATATCTCGATGAGGAGAGTGAGAAGACGGGACTGAACTTCACACTGCTCGCGACGCCGGCGGAGGGCCTGTCCGGACGTTTTGTCCGCATTGATCAGAAGCGATTCGGGACGATCCCGGGCGTGACAGACCGGGAATATTACACAAACTCGTTCCATGTGCCGGTCTATTATCCGATCAGCGCCTTTGAAAAGATTAAGATCGAGGCGCCGTACCACGCGCTTACGAACGCCGGACACATCAGCTATGTGGAGCTCGACGGCGATACGGCAAAGAACCCGGAGGCTTTCGAGGCTGTTATCCGCTGCATGAAGGAGAACGGTGTGGGCTATGGCTCGGTCAATCATCCGGTAGATCGCGATCCGGTCTGCGGTTACACAGGCGTGATCGACGATGTGTGCCCGCGCTGCGGACGCCGCGAGGGCGAGGCCGTTTCGATTGAGCGGCTGAATGAGCTGCGCAAAAAATACCCGGATACTCCGGTCTATTTAGATGCAAATCACTAGAGAATAAGAGAAGGAGGAACATATTATGGCGACAAAAGTGTTACCGAACAATGGAGAAGTGGGAGAGAATGTCGGTTTTGACCGCATCCGCAGAATCACCGGTTATCTGGTGGGTACGATGGACCGCTTCAACAACGCGAAGCGGGCCGAGGTGAGAGACCGTGTCAAGCACACCCTTTCCTGAGTTGCGCATTGCGGGAACGGTGCAGGACTCGATCGTGGACGGCCCGGGGCTTCGTTATGTGATCTTTACCCAGGGCTGTCCGCATCACTGTCCGGGCTGCCACAATCCGCAGACGCATGATTTCGCGGGCGGCTCTGTCGCAGATACGGAAAAGATACTCGCGGCGATCGCAGCAAATCTGCTGTTTGGCGGTGTCACCTTCTCCGGCGGCGAACCCTTCTGCCAGGCGCAGGCGCTGGTCCCGATTGCAGAGTTTTTTTTTTATGATTGGGAGAATATGTTGATCTACACCGGTTATCTT
>JAJPZP010000043.1 GCA_021204285.1 Lachnospiraceae bacterium
AGGAGACGGAGGAAGAAGAAGTTACCACAGTGACGATGCAGGCCAATACGAGCAGTCTCAATGTTCGCAGTGAAGGCAGCACAGATGGCGATGTACTGACGCAGCTTTCAGAGGGCGAACAGGTGGAAGTCCTCAGTGACACCTCTGAGGAATGGGTGCAGATTCGCTGCATTGAGCAGGATGACCTTGAGGGCTACGTGATGCTGCAGTACCTGTCGGAGATAGAGGAATAGAAGAATAAAATAAAGGAACCTGCCTATACTAAGGGAAACCAGATGTACAGGGAGGTTCTTTTTTTATGAATCGGTATTTGCCAATCACGTATATTTATGCGCGCGAGATCCTGGATTCCCGCGGAAATCCGACCGTGGAGGCAGAGGTAGTGCTGGACGGAGTGCATGAGGGGCGTGCGTCCGTCCCATCGGGGACACCGACCGGACGCTATGAGGCGCTGGAACTCAGAGACGGGCAGGAGCGTTATTTTGGTCTGGGTGTGGAGAAGGCGGTCACGAATGTCAATACGAAGATTGCGAACGCCCTGCTCGGAGAAAACGCGCTGGATCAGGGATATATTGATCATCTGCTCATTGATGCGGACGGCACGGAGAATAAGTCCAATCTGGGAGCGAATGCAATTCTGGCTGTGTCGCTGGCGGTGGCAAAGGCATCCGCCGGAGCTCTCGGCTTGCCGCTTTACCGTTATCTGGGCGGGCTTCGCGCAAACCGGATTCCTGTGCCGATGATAAGCGTGCTTCGAGGAGGCGTTCGATCGGGAAATTCCCTGGATTTTCAGGAATTCATGATCATGCCGGTCAGCGCCGGCTGCTTCCGGGAAGGGCTGCGGATGGGTGTGGAAGTTTTTCATAAGCTTGAACTGATCAGAAAGAAGGAAAGACTGGATGCGGCCTCTCCGGAATGGAAGGATAGCAGGGAGGCATTTTTTTACCTGAAAGAGGCAGTGGAGGAAGCCGGATACACGCCGGGAGAGGATTTTGTGTTCGCATTGGACGCGGCGGCAGACAGGTTGTTGAATGAAGAGACACGTCGCTATGAATTCCCGGGAGAAGGCTGCAAAGCCGGCTGCAGTATCAGTCGCAGTACGGAGGAACTGGTTGATTACTATGAGGAACTGACTTCGGAGTATCCGCTTGTCTCGATTGAAGAGGGACTCTCCGGCGAGGACTGGGATGGCTGGCAGCTTATGACTTCCAGGCTTGGTCATCGCATACAGCTTGTGGGAGATGAGCTGTTTGTGACCAATACAAAGAGACTGTCATGTGGCATCAAGCTGGGCGCGGCAAATGCGGTTCTGGTCAGACCGAACCAGATTGGAACACTGACAGAGACCTTTGATGTGATTCATATGGCGCAGGAGGCAGGATATCGGGCGATTCTTTCTCACCGGAGCGGTGAGACCACGGAGGACGCGATTGCTGACCTGGCGGTAGCCTGTGGAGCCGGACAGATCCGGATGGGGGCGCCGCGCGGCGCTGAGCGAAATGCGAAGTATAATCAGCTTTTGCGCATTCAGGGAGAACTGGGAACGCTGGCTTCGTACAAAAATCCGTTTTGCTGTTTTTCCATCCAGTAGGTAAGCAGAAGATCGACCATGCGGCCATAGCTTTTGATACCCTCGCTTTGCCCGTTGGCTTTCAGATAGGTATCGTTGACGGCATCGGACACCTCCGAGATCAATCCATCGTGCATGGCCCAGTATTGATTGTTGGCATTCAGATCAATCTGCGCTTCCTCACAAAGGAGAGCGCGCACCTCCTGCCATGCCGTGCGGTCTGCGCGGTACAGAGCGTTGGTGGCGTGAATCCAGGCAGTCAGATAGCCGCTGTACTGGAATTCTGTCTGCGCGGCGTTCTCACAGGCCAGAAAGGCGATGAAATTTGCTTCCTCTTCCTGCATGAAGCCACGCAGATGGGATAACTCGTGGCACATGGTGAAGGGAATATTGTAAGCGGTCATATCCCGGTTATAGTTTGCCTCTATCGTGAAGGCGGAGTAGATGCCGGTCAGTCCTTCAAGGGATAGAATTTTTGAAAACAGCACCGGCTTAGGCCTCGGGTAATAGCCCTGCAGATCCGGATAGAGTTCGCCGAGCCTGTGCATCGCCTCCACGGCGAGCTGTCCGGCATTTTCAGAAGGAAGGAGCATCCGGTCGTCCGCATCGCGCGATACCTGCGAGGCACGGGCGTTGATCTCCTCCGTGAGCCAGAGGCAGAGTTCCTCCAGCTCCTGCGAGCTGTATGCAGCTGCTGTGATGCCGGTCTTCTGTGAAAAGGAACTTCGATAGTAGTTGATTCCGCAGTTCAGGACGAAGAGGAGCAGCAGGACGGATGCGGCGCACATAAGATGCCGGAGCCAGTGCAGAAGCGCGCGCGGCCCCTTTTTAAGAGAACAGAGCAGGCTGACCACTGCCGTGAGCAGCAACAAATACAGGAGCAGCTCCGAGACGGAGAAAGGGAAGAACCCGAAAAAGCCTCCACACAGGTTCACCAGAAACGTATAGATGTGTGTGGCATACCACTCTGCAAAACCGTTGACAGTCCGCGCACAGAACAGGAGCAGACCAGAGAGAAGGAGCAGGACGAGTGTAATTCGATTTCTGCGCACGATTTTCAAAAATCCGGTCTTCATAGTCTCTTCTGAACCTTTCATCTGGCCTGGGTGTTTCGGGGCAGGTAACGATTCTTATCATTTCCATGCTGTTCTGAACTGTTACGATAAAAACATTGTAACAGATCATTCTCTGCCTTTACAAGTGCTGGAAAAAATGGTACGATCTTTCCGGGAGGAATATTTGCCATGTATTTTTTTGCTCTGCGGTCGGAAGTGCCGGACGGCGTGGGTTTTCAGGAATTCGGCTCCGTGCATTTTGTCTGGCTTGTCGTTATCGCGCTTTTTATTATCCTTACATTACATTTTCTGCAAGGCAGGGAGCGCATGCAGCAGGTTACAGCATTGCTTACAGCAGTTCTTGCGGTGAGTCTTGTCGTCGGTCTTGAATTCTATTTTTTTCTGCGCGGTGTGCTGACTATGCAGACGCTGCCGTTGCAGCTATGTGAATCTGCACCTTTTTTGCTGCTCCTGTTTCATTTTACGGGCTGGGACTGGCTAGGAC
>JAJPZP010000135.1 GCA_021204285.1 Lachnospiraceae bacterium
GCATCGAAATGTTGTGAGCATAGAGGACGCCTGAGATGCCGGCCAGCGCCGCCGAAATCGTAAAGGCCATCAGCTTATACTTCGTCACGTTGATACCGTTTGACTCTGCCGCGATCCGGTTGTCACGCGCGGCCATGATCGCGCGGCCACTGCGCGAATTTACCAGATTCTGTACAATGAAAAGTGTGATCAGCAGGAGCACGATTCCAATCGGGAAGAACCAGCTCTTGATATCACTGTAAAGCGCCGAAGTTCCGGAAATGCCAAGGGCTCCCTTCAGGATCTGCTGTCCATTCTCCGAAAGATTCAGAGACGCTGAGTCCGTCGCCACATGAAGTCCGTTCTCATCCACACCAACATACATCACATTGATCAGATTCTTGATAATTTCGCCGAAGGCCAGAGTGACGATTGCGAGGTAGTCACCGCGCAGACGCAGCACCGGAATGCCGATCAGAAGACCAAATATCGCCGCTACAAATGCTCCGATCAGGATCGCGAGGATCAGCCTCGGAAGCGAAGGAAGCGTGTCAGCCATCGCGTTGGAAAAGATCGCGCTCGAGAAGGCACCCACACACATAAACCCCGCATGTCCAAGACTCAGCTCTCCGGAGAAGCCTACCACCAGGTTCAGCGACACCGCGGCAATTGTATAGACGCAGAGCGGAACGAGCAGACCGGTGAGCAGGTTGGAAAGATTTCCGGTTGCGGACAGGGTCTGCACAATCACGAAAATCACGAGTACCATCAGGTAGGTCAGCAGATTATTTTTCGATGTACTGTTTATCATTTTCTTCTTCATATCCGCTGCCCTACACCTTTTCCTGAATATTTTTCCCGAAGAGCCCGGTCGGCTTGATCAGGAGCACAAGAATCAACACCGCAAACACGATTGCGTCCGCCACCTGGGAAGAAATATAGGCCTTTCCGAAGATTTCAATGACGCCAAGCAGCAGGCCGCCGACCATCGCGCCGGAGATCGAACCGATCCCTCCGAAAACCGCGGCGACGAATGCCTTGATACCCGGCATGGAACCGGTGTACGGCGTCAGAGACGGATACATGGAACAGAGCAGCAGGCCTGCGATCGCAGCCAGACCGGAACCGATTGCGAAAGTAAGGGAGATCGTCGCGTTGACATTGATGCCCATGAGCCGCGCAGCGTCCTGATCCTCCGCAACTGCCTGCATGGCGTGTCCCGGCTTTGTCTTTTTCACAAACCAATTCAGCGCGATCATAATCACGATACACGTCGCGATCGTCACGAGCGCGATTCCCTTGATTGTGAGCTGCCCGTCGAAGAGAACAAGCGAAGGAACGTCGATCACCGTCACAAAGCTCTTCGCGTCCGCTCCAAAGATCAGCAGCGCCAGATTCTGCAGAAGATAGCTGACGCCGATCGCTGTGATCAGCACCGCCAGCTTGGAAGCCGCTTTCCGAAGCGGCCGGTACGCGACCATCTCAATCGTGATACCCAGAACCGTGCAGAATACAACGCCCAGGATGATGGAAACCGCCGGGGAAAGCCCCGCCTTTGTGATCGCTGTGAGAATCACGAACGCACCGACCATGATGACATCCCCGTGCGCGAAATTCAGCATCTTCGCGATTCCGTACACCATCGTGTAGCCGAGGGCGATGATCGCGTAGACACTGCCCAGACTGATCCCGTCTTTTAGATAAGAAAGAAAACTCATAGTACACCTCGTAAAACTTTCGCGCCCGCGCGGGCGGGCTCTTCTGAAAAAGAGAAGCGACGGCGCCTTACCCGAAGGCACCGTCGCCCATTATCCTCCATTTTATTCGGAATCCGCGGGGTTCCTGCACCGCTACTTCCTCATATCCCGGCAAAACTCGAAAACCCGCGCTAACGCGCTCACCCGCCTGCTTCGCAGGCTGGTTTTCTCCTCACAATGTTTACGGATTGCTCCGTGCTGCGCACTCCCGCAATCCTCCGGTCTATTCGGAATCCGCGGGGTCCCTGCCCCGCTACTTCCTCATATCCCGGCAAAACTCGAAAACCCGCGCTAGCGCGCTCACCCGCCTGCTTCGCAGGCTGGTTTTCTCGTTAACGGCGCAGAAAAACATATGGCGCTGACGCGCCGCATGTTTTTCTTTTGCGCCCGTTACATCATCGTGTAAGCACCGTTCTCGATCACGACAGCCTTCGGGGACTTGTCGCACTCGCCGTCCTCGGTCCAGGTCGAGGTACCGGTCAGGCCGTCCAGCGTGATGTTCAGCATGGAAGCCGTCAGCGCAGCGCTGATATCCTCATTGCTCATATCCGGAGTGATACCCGCATCCTCAGCAGCAAGCTTGATCGCATAGATCACATCATAGGAATCCGCCGCGAACTGGTTCGGAGTCTCGCCGTAAGCTTCCTCATAAGCAGCAACAAAGGACTGCGTCAGCTCATCCTCAGCGGTCGCCGAGAACGGAGTCAGCAGCATCGCGCCCTCCGCAAGGCTCGTGTCAAAGTTCTCCACTGCAAGGATACCATCCATGCCGTCCACGCCGAAGAACAGGATGTCAAGTCCGATGTCGCTCGCCTGCTGAAGAATCAGCGCGTCATCAGAGTAGTAGTTCGGCAGGAACAGAAGCTCCGCACCGCTCTCCTTCACCTTGTTGAGCTGTACAGAGAAGTCCGTGTTGCTGTCGGTCGTGTAGGCCTCATCAGCCACAACCTCCAGGCCATACTCTGCAGCCGCCTCGATAAAGGAATCATGAATACCGACATTGTAGTCCGCAGCCGAGTCATAGATCACGGCAACCTTCGTCGCCAGGCCATTCTCAGAAATGTACTGCGCAGACTTCGATCCCTGCATCGGATCCGTGAAGCACATACGGAACTCATTGGAACCGGCCGTGATGCAATCCACCGCGCTGCCGGACGGCGTGAACAGGAAGGTCGTCTCCGCTGCCTCTGCAGCTACTGCGATGCAGGCGCCGCTCGTCACGGTACCGTCCAGGATCTGCATGCCCTTGTCAAGCAGATCATTATAAGCGTTGACCGCCTTCTCCGGATCACCCTGGTCATCGCCGGCGTCAAGAATCTCTACCTGATAGCCATTGATGCCGCCCGCAGCATTGAT
>JAJPZP010000071.1 GCA_021204285.1 Lachnospiraceae bacterium
CCCCGTAAATGTACCGAGTCAGGAATCCAAACTCCGCCATCTCCGAATAAATGCCGTCAAGCAGCTCCTCCTCCGTCATACCTTCCACGGCGATCCGCTGATCCTGGATATATTTCTTTGCAAAGCGGCGAATCTGAGATTTTACTTCTTCGCTTCCCTCCGCTGTGACAAGACTGCTGTATTCTTTGGAAAGAAATGCCTGGACTTCCCGCAGAGCGGAGGAAAAATCACGGGTTTGCGTCTCCTCCCCGAAGAACAGGCCATGGGTACGCAAGGCCCGCGTCTGCCTGCGCTTAAGCACCGGCTCCTCTGTTTCCTCCAACGTATCGTCCTCGCTATCCAGATCCTGCATGACAATTCCCGTATGAACAGGTAATAATGGATGGTCTTCAGCCTTTTCTGCGTCCATCTTCTGAAAAGACATCCACTCTGGCTCCATATGGAGAACTGCTTCCGCCGCTTCTTTTTCATCCTCGTCGTGAAGGATCAGCTCCTGCAGAGTTCTTTCAGGGAGTGCTTTTTCTTCCCGAACACTCCCTGAAAAATCCCCGTAAAATGCGCCTTTGCTCCGCTTTTCCCCTAGCACCCGAACACCTCCCGCACGATCATATCGATGGATTTCCGGAACCCACGGCTGTCCTTTAAGCCGAGTTCTTTCAGAAGGTTCCCTTCCAGAGCCTGCGCTGCCACCTCCTCCGAATGCGGAATCTGAAATGCTACGCTCCCCAGCACCTGTTCAATATGCTCGCTGGCTTCATTCGGCCGCACATTACTGGCAACCTTGTACTGCTTTTCCGCATCCCACTTGCTCTCCCGCAGGAGCGGAAGCTGGCTTGACAGGTAGCTGATAGACTTCAGGTCACAGTTCACCAGCCGCAGCACCACATCTGCTTCCATCAATGCGATAGCAGATAGGATGTCGTTGGCGATATAACTGCCACAGTCTACAATGACAAAGGGCGCAATCTCCCGAAGGCAGGAAAGCAGCTCCTCTGCCTGCGTTCTCTCATAAGGCGGATAGCTGTACTCATTCTCGCCTTTGCGCATCCCCAGAATCGTCAGGTGCCGGAGCCGCTTATGGGTAATGCAGTGATGCCGCACCAGAGGCTCCGCCACATGGCTGGCCGCCAGGATGCTTCCCAGGGAATGTTCTTCCTCCAGATCGCCTGGCGGACAGATGCAGGGGAGCATGGGTGTGTTCATGTCGCACAGGAGCAGCGCTACATCCCGGCGCTGCTGCGCCAGGTACGCCGCCAGCTTGACCGCCACCGTTGTTTTCCCGGAACCGGGGCTTCCCCATACGGCCAGCACCTGGTTTTCACTCCCCTGCTCCCACTGATTCTGAGCTTCTCCTGTCCCATGGGAGAAAATGCTGTTCTTTATAAAATTCAAGCTTTATTCCTCCCCGTTTTCACTGCTTTCCTCCATCCTGGCAGACTCCTGTCCGGATGCTGCTTCTCTCATATGGGGTGTCCTTCATAAATCTTGTTACCATAATCACCTGTCCTCCTTAAAAATCTGCAACAAAAAAGCGCCTGTGCTTTCTCTTACACAGACGTCGATACAACTGATATTTTACAAAACGCCAAGCCATCATCACATGGCTACGCAGAAGCTAAACAGAGCAATCAGCTTTTGACCGCTATGGTCATCCCAGCATCGGAATCATCGCCTGCTTCATATCTACCTCCGGTACAAGCTGCAACTGGCGGGACTCCCTGTCAAAACGATATACTTCATCCGACAACAATTCATCTTCAAAAACCTGTGTCTGATTGCCAATCCTGAGTATCTCCCTGCACAACTCTATGTCTATAATTTCCGTTTCTTTTATAACCATTGCCTCATGAATGGAAGACGGCAGGATAATAAGATCCGCTTCCAGCCAGTCTGCGATCTGTCCCATAATCTCCTCGTCCAATATATACGCCGCACCATATTGTTTTCTCATATTAGTGAGCACATACATTGGTTCGTTTTTATTCACTGTCGCCAGATCCAGTGCCGTCCCGTTTCCGCCGACATGATGAAACCCATTTATAATCAGTCCTTCCACAATAGTTTCCGTGCCTGCAAACAAAGGGGAATATCTGTTTTTCATATTTACCCAGGAATCTGTTTTCAACTGTTCTTCACTGATCCCCCACATCTTCAGATTCAGATTTCTGACAGGTGTCATTTCATACCGCTCGCCTGGAAGCTCCATACAAACCTGATAAATAAGCGCCAGATCCCCTTTCTCCTCGTGCGGCATGTCTGCCAGGCGTCCCCTGTTTCTCTCTGCATTACAAACGGTCACCATGAGCTGATCTTTCACACTCTCATAGGATAGCAAGTTGACAGGGACATCGGGAGTCTGCTGCCTTGCTCGCAAATATTCTTCAGCAATCTCTTTCCAGATACCCTGTATCTGAAAACCATCAAGGTATCTTTCATAATAAGGCTTCAGGTAGATTATCGGAGACATTCCATTATCACCGGCCCTTATAAACAGACCATCCCGCACGATGCCATTGTTTTTCTGCACTGGTACGACCATGATCTCACGATCCCGGTATTCTTTCGGCAGATAAGCCTTGATCCGTTCTTTGCTTAACTTCATAAAATCTTCGTATGTGACCACTCCATTTACCTCCCATCCTCTTTTGGCATGGCTCATTTCTTTTCTGTCTGTTTTTACCCACAAAAAAAACCTGACAGTAAAATAATTTACCATCAGGCTCTCATACCGGGACTCTCAGACATCACAATTCCGGCTTGTTTTTCGGTTAACAGTTACTTGCTTGATTCTTTTCGGTTAACAGTCACATGGCTGTCAAATCAGCCCTTCTTTTCGCTTCTCCAAACCCATTTCGGACAATGCAAAACCCGCAGAATCGTTGAATCTACGGGCTTTCTTTGCAGCTCCCCGAGCAGGGCTCGAACCTGCAACAACTCGGTTAACAGCCGAGTGCTCTACCATTGAGCTATCGAGGATTATATAGAAAGGCATACAGCCGTCCATCCCTGAACCGCTGTATCTCTATGCCTTCAAAACTGCATACAGTCTACTTCTCTCCGATTTAACCTCTTAAACCTCAAC
>JAJPZP010000024.1 GCA_021204285.1 Lachnospiraceae bacterium
CGGGCGGATTCGGGACTTACACCCGTTAGAAACGTGCGCCGCCAGGCGCACAAGCGAAAGCCCCGGGACGGCAGCAAGCCGATCTGGGGCTTTTTCATAAAAACAGCCGGGAGACTTATTCGTTTCTCCCGGCTGACATTTTTATCTGTCTGATTTAATCCTCATAATCGTCCGGCTCGTCATACTCCAGAGCCTTGATGCTCAGGCTGATCTTCCGGCTCTCGCCGTTGAAATCCACGACCTTCGCGTCGATCACCTGTCCGACCTTCAGGACATCCGACGGCTTCTCCACATGCTCTCTGGAAATCTGGGACACATGAAGCAGAGCGTCCACACCCGGCTCAAGCTCCACAAAGGCACCAAAATCGGTCATGCGGGCCACCGTGCCCTCTACGATCGTGCCGACCGCATACTTCTCATCCGCATTCAGCCACGGGTTCGTATCCTCAAACTTCAGGCTCAGGGCGATCTTCGTATCACGAATCTCCTTGATCAGAACCGTCAGTTTCTGACCGACTTTGAACATCTTCTTCGGATGCTCAACACGACCCCAGGACATCTCGGAAATGTGCAGCAGACCATCCGCTCCTCCGAGATCGACAAACGCGCCAAAGTCGGTAAGATTCTTCACCGTTCCCTCCACGATATCTCCCTCGTGGATACGCTCGAACAGCTCCTTCTGCATCTGCGCCTTTCTGGCCACCAGAATCTGTCTGCGGTCACCGATGATCCTTCTTCTGCGCGGATTGAACTCCGTGATCACAAACTCGATCTCCTGATCCGCATACTTCTCAAGATTTCTCTCATATGTATCCGATACCAGACTCGCCGGAATGAAGATCCTCGTCTCGTCGATCATCACGCTCAGGCCACCCGCAACAACCTGAAAGACCTTTCCGGTCAGCACTTCGCCATTCTCAAAGGCTTCCTGCAGTCTCTTGCTGCCACGCTCGGCCGCCACCTTGCGATAGGAAAGCTCCACCTGGCCCTCGCCGTCGTTCAGCTTACCAACCTTCACTTCCATTGTGTCGCCGGGGGAGACCATTGTCCGCAGATCAACATTCGGCTCATTCGTGTACTCCTGACGCTTCACAACACCATCTGACTTGTAGCCTATATTCAAAATGATCTCGTCTTCCTTGACATCGATAACAGATCCCTCTACGATATCTCCTGGTCTGATTTTCTTTGCATTCTCCTCGTCCAACATCTGTTCAAAACTTAACTCTGACATTCAGTTCGAACCTCCTCAATAATTTTCTTTGGGGTGGATGCCCCTGCTGTAATACCTAGAAGCCCAACAGATCGTAATACTTCTAAATCCAGGTCCTGCAGTGTCTGTATATAGTATGTATTCTCACATTCTTTTTTACAAATCTCAAACAACTTCTGTGTATTGGAACTGTGGCTGCCGCCAATCACGATCATGGCGTCTGCTCTCGCTGCAATCCGGCGCGCTTCTGTCTGTCGCTCCTCCGTCGCATTGCAGATCGTATTTACAACAGTTCTATCATAACCCTTTTCGCTCAGAATTTCAACTAAATCTTGAAATTTCTTGTAGTTAAATGTCGTCTGAGATACGATACAAAGAGAAACATCCCCGGGAAGCGTCAGATTTTCCGCCTGCTGTGCGGATTCCAGCACAATCGCCGGACTATGGCACCATCCTTTGATCCCTTCAACTTCCGGATGCCTGTCGTTTCCAATGATGATGATCTGTCTGCCGTCCACGCTTTCTTTATCGACAATACGGTGAATTTTCTTCACAAAAGGACAGGTCGCATCAACACAGCGAAGCCCTCTTTCCCAGATCAGATCGTAAATCTCGCGCCCCACGCCGTGCGAGCGGATAATGACGGTCCCCTCTGTCAGCTTCTCCAGTTCCTCACGACCTTCCAGCACCCGGACGCCTTTCTCCTCCAGGTCCTGCACGACCACTTCGTTGTGGATGATCGGCCCGTAAGTGTAGATCGGGCTCACGCCCTTCTCCACCTGCTCATAAACGGTATCCACCGCCCGCTGTACGCCGAAACAGAATCCCGCGCTCTTCGCCAGTTCTACCTGCATAGTGACAGAATCCTTTCCACCACCTGCTCGATGGTCATATCGGAGGAATCGATGAGTACCGCGTCCTCCGCCTGCTTAAGAGGAGAGGTTTCCCGGTGCATGTCCCGATAATCGCGCTCCTCAATGTCAGCCTGTATCGTTGCGAGATCCGCCGCAATGCCCTTCTCCTGAAGTTCAAGAAAACGCCGCTTTGCTCTCGTTCCGGGGCTCGCCGTCAGATAGACCTTCACATCCGCGTCCGGCAACACGACCGTCCCGATATCGCGCCCGTCCATGACCACGTCCGCTTTTCTTCCAAGCTGCTGCTGCAGACTCACGAGCTTTTCCCGCACAAGCGGTACAACCGAAGATGCGGAGGCCATATTTCCGACCTCCTCTGTGCGCAGAAGCGGGTTGACATTCTCTCCGTTCAGCAGCATGACCTGCTCCCCGTCCCGGTATTCGATCGAGATATCCGCGCCATCACAGACCCTTTCGATTCCTTCCCGATCATCGGGCGCAATTCCCTTTCTCAGAAGGTATACTGCCATCGCACGATACATCGCTCCGGTATCTACGTAGATATACCCTTTCTCCTTCGCGATTCGCTTCGCAATCGTGCTTTTTCCCGCACCCGCAGGCCCATCAATCGCCACATTATAGCTCATGCTCGTCCTCCTCCCGCGCTTCGGGCAGCCGCCACGGCCGTCGACCAGGCAATCTGTAAATTGAAACCCCCGGTCACCGCATCGAGATCCAGCACTTCCCCGATAAAATAGAGTCCCGGAATCTTTTTCGACTCCATCGTGGCCGGATCGATCTCCCGCACCGACACGCCGCCCTTCGTAATCACTGCTTCATTATAACCCCGAAGCCCCGTCAGGGTCAATTCCAGTTCCTTCATGGAGAGGAGAAATCTGCGGCGTTCCTCCTTCGTGTTCTCGTGAATCATTTTTCCCGCCTCAATTCCGCACAGCTCATACATGACCGGCACGAACTTCGATGGCAGAAAG
>JAJPZP010000039.1 GCA_021204285.1 Lachnospiraceae bacterium
TAATAATATTGTGTATACTAAAATGACATTTTTGGTGTTTGCTCTTCCATAAATTCACGTATTTTCCGGTCATTTAGTTTAATCTGTGAAGCCCCCATAAACAATGTACTGTAGGATGCTGCCGCGCAGGCATAGCTGCAGGCATCAGCAAAGAGTTCGCCCGCCAGAATGCGCGTCAGGAAAACAGCGCCCATGCAGTCTCCCGCGCCGGTCGTATCAACTGGTTTCACAGGAACCGCCGGTATCCAGCCGGAAAAGGTATCATCCAGACAAAAGCAGCCTTTCTCGCCGCATTTGATAATGACATGGCGGACGCCAAGATTATGATAAACCCTTGCCGCGGACTCTGCGTTGTTCGTACAGGTCATGGTCAGCGCGTCGTAGAGACTGGGGAGGAAATAGTCAATATAGGGAAGAAATGGCCGGATTCCGGGCAGCCCCTGGCCGAGCTTGTCGGAAGCAAGATCCGCGAAAACCAGAATTCCGTTTTCCTTTGCCTGTTTCAGATATTCCGCCAGACCGTCCTGTTCCAGGCTCGTCATGGAAAACAGGCTTGCCAGGGAAATCGCCTGACAGTCTGTCGGAAATTCGTCCGGCAGATCCTCTTTCGCTAATGTACTGTGCGCACCCTTTACAGAAAAGGTATGGCGCTCTCCCACCCCATTTACCAGAACAAGAGAAGCAGTGGTCTGAAAATCCGTTTTCCGGCGCAGAAAACGAGTATCGACGCCACGGTTATGCAGGGCGTCCGCGAGCAGCTGCCCATTCTGGTCGTCCCCGACGCAGCCGCAGAGAGCCACGTCGACACCGAGCGCAGCCAGATGAACGCTCTGATTCACCGCGTCGCCGCCCGGAAGGATGCGGATATCGGAAATTCTTTGTTTTTCTTTCCATGTTACGCCAGCTTCCACGGGATAAGCAGTGATGTCGATTACCGAGGAGCCAATACATAAAACACTCATAACACTCATCTTCACGCACCACGCTGCTGACTCTCCTGTTCCATCTCATTCTCCCGCCTGCTCTCCTCCTCCGCGGCCCGCGTGTTCATGATTAGCATCTGCAGACGGTTCTCAATATTCGCGAAACTAACGTCCGGGTCGTAGTCAAGCGGCAGGATCTGCACGTTCGGATAGAGTTCCTTCAGCCTCTTCGCGATGCCGCGCCCAATGACATGGTTCGGCAGGCAGCCAAAGGGCTGCAGAATGATAAAGGCCTTGCAGCCATGCTTCGCGTGGTGCAGGATCTCGCCCGGGATCAGCACGCCCTCACCGGCGTCAAAGGTATGGTGGATGATCGGGTCGCTCTCCTTCACCAGATCCTGCATCCGGCAGGCCGGCTCGTAGAGCGGATGCTCCTTTGCGATGGAATCGGTTATATTGTGTGCCCAGTTGAACACAACATCGACCGTCTTAAACCAGACCTTTTTGTCGAGCGGACGGTCAAGATGATATTCCCGGATCTGCGCACCCTGATAGAAGTAGGTCTTGCGGATCACGTCTGTCATCTTTGCCTCGATGATCTCAAATCCGTTTTTCTCGAGGTAATCCTCAATGTCATGGTTCGCGCCCGGATGGAAATTCAGCAGGTACTCTCCCACGATCAGAACGCGCGGCTTCGGATTGCTGCGGTCGTATTCCACGCGCTTCATGATTTCGATCGCCTTTTTAAATCCTTTTCTCGTGCCGTGGACGCCGTGATACATGCCGTCCACCAGCGCATCCATTGCCTCTTCAAAGGCCTGATTCGCGCTGCCCGGCACGGTCTCATAAGGACGAATCTTGCGCAGCAGCTCCTCCAGTGCGTCGATCATCGGCATGGATTCCGCGAGCAGTACCGACGCGCCGATGCTCATCTTATAGCCCGGATGCAGGTGATGGGAATCCACGTCGTCATTTGTGACAATCGGCACGTCGGTGTAGCCTGCGTCATCGAGTGCCTTGCGAAGCAGCGCGCTGTAGTGCGTCAGGCGGCAGTCGCCGATGTATTTCGCCATCGCCACCGCGACGTCCTGCCCGTCGTATTTCCCGCTGCGCAGTGCGGCCAGGATCTCGCCGATGACGATCTGCGCCGGGAAGCAGATATCGTTATGTACATATTTCTTACCAAGCCGGATTGCCTCCTCGCGTCCGACGTCGAGCGGTACGGTGCGCAGCCCCTGGCTCGCGAAGGCCGCCGACATCACTCTGCAGAAGGCATGAGAAGTATTCGGCACCAGGATAATCTTCTCCTTTTTATCCGCCTTCGTAAACTTGGTCGGATAGGGATCATGAAGCTTCTGCACGGCCAGATCCGGATGCTGCCGCCTGCTCATCTCCACCGTCTCAATGAAGGAGCGCACGCGGATGCGCAGCGGCCCCTGGATATCGCTCTCGTCGAGCTTGAGGACAAGCGGCGTCTTGCCGGAGATTTCCTTCATCAGACGGATGATCTCATCGGACAGATAGGCGTCGTGGCCACAGCCGAAGCTCACGATCTGAACATATTCGAGATGTTCGCTCCGAGCCGCCAGAATCGCAGAGGACAGCATCCTTGCGTGGTAGTTATTGACAATATCGAGGCGGCTCATGCTCAGATCCACCTTCGTCACTTCCGGCAGCGAATCCGCGGTCAACACAGGAATGCCCATGCTGGTGAACATCTTCGGCAGATCGTGATTGACGAGCTCGTCGTTCTGATAAGGGCGCGAGGCCAGCACAACGGCATAGCTCCCTTTTGCCGTCACTTCGTCGAGGATTTTCTGCCCTTCCGCTTTCAGGCTGCTCTCAAAGCTCTCCTGCGCCGCGTCAGCGGCCTCCATGGCCTGCCTGGTCAGCTCCTGTGAAATGTCAAAAGTCTCCTCCATATAGGCGGTAAGCTGGCGGTTGCGGTCCTTCTTCTTGTACCAATGGAACAGCGGCGCATCGTAGGGAATATTCCAGCACCGCTCTGGATTGTCGGAATTGCGCACGACGATCGGGTAACCCTTGACGATCGCGCACATCGACTCGCTCGTGTCCG
>JAJPZP010000005.1 GCA_021204285.1 Lachnospiraceae bacterium
CAGGTTGTGTGATTCTGCGCAATGATCTTTTTCGTCAGATTCAGCACAATGTCCGCAGTAGCCGGGTCAAGCGCCGCCGTGTGCTCATCGAGCAGCAGAATCTTCGGAGGCACCATCGTCGCCATCAGAAGCGTCAGCGCCTGCCGCTGTCCGCCGGAGAGCAATCCGACCGGCTGTTTCATCCGATCCTCAAGTCCCATCTCCAGAAGTGCGAGCTGTTCACGGAAGAAGGCTTTGTTCTTCGCCGAAATGCGGCTGAAAGGCGCCTTGCCGTCCGAGGCGCGCAGGTAGGCGAGCGCCAGATTTTCCTCGATCGTCATATGCGGAGCGGTTCCCTTTAAGGGATCCTGAAACAGCCGCCCGATCACGCGGCTCCTCTTATAGTCCGGTGTGAAGGTGATATCCTTCCCATCCAGGATGACCGAACCCTCGTCCACATAGAAGCTTCCTGCAATCGCGTTCAGCATCGTGGACTTCCCGGCTCCGTTCGAGCCGATCACCGCGGCAAAATCGCCCGGCTTCAGATGAAGGCTTAAATCCTGCACCGCACATTTTTCATTGACCGTGCCCGGGTTGAACGTCTTTTTGATCTTTTCCAGTCTCAGCATGTCAGACGCCTCCCTTCCGGGATGCCTTCATCCTGCGTCCCTGGAATGCGCTCCACTCTTTCAACGTGGGTGCCGCAATCGCAAGCGCGACGACGATGGCTGTCACCAGCTTCAGGCACTCGATCGGTACGCTGCCGGTTTTCAGAATGACCGCGTAGATGAAGCGGTAAATCAGGCTGCCGACAATGGAAGCAATCACACCTTTGAGAACGGATCGTTTGCCCATCACGGTCTCGCCGATGATCAGGCAGGCCAGACCGATGACCACGATGCTCGAGCCGCCGTTGATGTCCGCAGACTTCTGATACTGTCCGACGACAGCTCCCGAAAGCGCAGTCAGCGAGTTTGAGATACAGAGGCCGACCGTGATCGTCATGATCGGATTGACCGAGGAGGCGCGCACCATGTCCGCGTTGTCGCCGGTCGCCCGTATGCTGAGACCCAGACGCGTCCCTAGGAACCAGTAGAGAAACACTGCCGCCAGAATCGTGATACAGGCAGCCAGCAGGAGCTTATACCAGCCGCCGCCGATCCCGGTCGCCTTGAACAGGGTGAACATTGTCTCCTGCTTGAGCAGACTGACATTCGAGCTCCATCCCATCACCATCAGATTGACCGTATAGAGGCCGGTGTTGGTGACGATGCCGGCCAGAATCGAGGGCACGCCAAGCCTTGTCTGCAGGAACGCCGTCACAAAACCGGCGCAGGCGCCGGCCAGCATCGCCGCGAGCACCGCCAGAAACGGATGTCCCGTGGCAGCCACCGTCACCGACACCGCCGCTCCGAGCACGAAGCAGCTGTCCGTGGTCAGATCCGCGATATCGAGCGTGCGGTAGCTGAGATAGAGCGCCATGGCCACCAGCGCATACATAAAGCCCAGCTCCAGGGCTGTCTGAATCACATAAACCATATATTAATCCTCTGTTGTGATAACCTCTACGAGTTCGCCCATGTCCGCGAACATCGAATAATCCGCGCCGATGGCCTCCGCCGTTTCTGTGTTGACCGTAATGATACCACCGTCCATCAGGTAATAATCCTCCATGTCGGCCATACCGTTTACAATCGCCTCGTAGGCCAGATCCGCGGTCTCATAGCCGAGCTCTGTATAGTTGACGCCGCAGGTCGCGAAAGCGCCGTTGCGGACAAAGGAGTCCGCTCCTGTATAGTGAAGAATTCCCGCATCAATCAGGTTCTCATAGATCGCGAGCTCCGCAGCCATGACCACGTTGTCGGTCGGCGTGAAGATCGTGTCAACGCCCTCCGCGATCAGCGCGCTAGCCGCCGTAATGACTTCGTCATTCGTATTGGCGGTCTTCTCCACATACTCGATGCCCGCCGCTTCAAGATATGCCTTCGCTTCCGCAATCGGAGTCGTGGAATTGTCCTCAGACAGGGAGTACAGAAGACCAACCTTCTGGATATCCGCATTCTGTGCAAACATCATATCCATGATGAATTCGGTATTCAGAGCGTCTGAGGTGCCTGTCAGATAGTCGATATCCGTGAGCTCCGCGCCCTCCGGGTCCGAAATCGCCGCAAAGATTACCGGCGTCTGGCTCTCTTCCGCACAGGTCACCATAACCTGCGCCGCCAGCGTTGCAATCGGGATGATCGCGTCTACGCCCTCGGAAACGACCTGCGTTCCGATCTGGGTCAGTACGGACTGCTCGCCCTGTCCGGAGTAGGTCTCATAATTGATCGTCACGCCGTTCTCCTCAGCGATCACGTCCAGCTCCGCCTCGATCGCCTCCGCAATCTCATCGAGGGAAGCGTGATCCATCTGCTTGACGATCGCGATGTTGTAGACCGCGCCTTCGGTGTCGGCCTCTTCGGCAGTCTCTTCCTCAGCGGCCTCTTCTGTCTCCTCTTCCGCCGTCTCCTCCGTGGTCTCCTCCGTCGATTCGGCCTCGGTGGATGAAGAGCTTCCGCCACATCCGGTCAGAAGCGCGCCCGCCATGGAAGCTGCCAGTAAGATACTCAATGCTTTCTTGTTCATGTCTTTTTCCTCCATTCTTTCTTTTATTTACAATTCAGAACAGCATCGAAATGAAAAGCCAGAATGTGGCCTGCTGTTCTGAATAGTTCCCTTGAACAAAAACAAAACCGCCCCAGGTTTTATCCTGAGACGGTTATAATCATCAATTATAATCGCGGTACCACTCAACTTGACTCTTGTGTCCACTTTTGCACGCACAACCATGCGCTCCTTATTGATAACGGGTCAGGTTCCCGGCAGCGCCTACTCTTTGCATTTCAGGCTGCCCTCGAAAGGCCATTCAGCAATCCACTCCATACCGCAATTCCACCATCTGCGGCTCTCTATGATCTCGTGTGATAGCTTACTCTTCTTTCTCAACGGTTACTCTTGATTCCTGA
>JAJPZP010000165.1:0-1434 GCA_021204285.1 Lachnospiraceae bacterium
ACATCATACCGCCTTTTCTCGTGTATCAGTTTGAAAAAGATATCACAGATGAGGAAAATATGGAGCTGTTCTATGAACACAAAATCCCCCACTGGGTACCGAACTACTATGCGGACTTCAACTGGCGTATGCCGCTGATGACATATGACCGTCCGGGTGGAGGCATTGGAACCGGGGGTTACGACTGGTTTGGAATGGAATGGATCTGGTCCGACGAGGCGGGAGCTCCCATGGTCAATTCGCAGCAGAAGATGCTGAAAGAGATCAGCGACTGGAAAGACGTTGTGAAGTTCCCGGATCTTGACAGCCTGGACTGGGAATCCGACGCGGCAAAATATAAGGCCTTTGGCGACAAGGGACGTATGAATGCGAGTATCTGCGTGGAAGGGCCGTTTGAAAGATTCCATGATTTTATGGGCTTTGAATAGGCGCTGATTGCGCTGATGGAGGAGCCGGAGGAGGTATATGATTTTATTGGCGCTCTGGCCGACTATCGAATTGCGTATTTTAAAAAGCTTCATGATTACTATGATGTAAAGGTAATCTGCGCGCACGATGACCTGGCGTCCGCGACCAACGGATTTTTCTCGCTGGATACGTTCCGGGAGATTTTCAAACCGCATTATCAGAGGATGATCAATGCGGTACATGAAATGAACATGTATTATCAGTTCCACTCCTGCGGGAAAACGGAAATGTTTATTCCGGAATATGTGGAAATGGGCGTTGACTGCTGGCAATCTGCGCAGGTCATGAATGACCTGGTGCGGATAAAAAAGGAGTATGGGGACAGGCTTCTGATTGCCGGAGGGATTGATTCCCAGGGCGTGGTTGACAGGATCGGAGTGACGGAGGAAGAGATCCGGGAACACACGCGCAGACAGATCGATCTTCTCGCGCCCGGAGGCGGCTTTATGCCAACTGGTTTCTTTACAACAGACGGAATGCTGCCGATGGTGGATGAAATTGCCCGTTATGGCAGTACCTTCTATAAAAACTGAGCATAGGGAAAGGAGATAAGGATTTATGAAGTACATTGTTACCGGATGTGATGGACAGCTTGGTGGGCGTGTCGCCGCCAACATGCTGGAAGAAGTTTCTGCACAGGATCTCATTTTTACCTGTCCGAATATGGAACGTCTTTCCGCAGAAAAGAAAAAAGCCTGGGAGGCTGCAGGTGTGACAATCCGGCAGGCAAACTATGATAATGTCTCTGAAATGACAGAGGCCTTCCGGGGAGGCGAAAGGATTTATGTGGTGTCTTCGATCCTGAATGGGCCGGAGCGCGTCGTGCAGCATAAGAACGTATTCGATGCCTGTGTGGCGGCAGGAGTGAAGCATATCGTTTATACTTCCTTTTTTGGTGCGAACCGTCCGGATTATCATCAGTATGTGCTGCCGGATCACACAGCGACGGAGGCGTACCTGAAAGAG
>JAJPZP010000165.1:1444-2018 GCA_021204285.1 Lachnospiraceae bacterium
GAGATGTCCTGCCGTCTGGGTTTTACCTACAATGTTATGCGGAATAATCTTTACATGGAGAATTATCTCACCAACTCGGTCATGCTGGCAAACTTAAGTGATTTTGTGTGGGGCACCAACGCAAAAGAGGGAAGATTCACCCCGATTGCAAAAGATGATAGTGCCGCCTGTGCCGCAGCCCTCCTGCTCGGGAAGGGGACGGACAATACGGATTACGATCTAACGTCGGAGCATCCGATCAACCAGAGGGAAATCTGCGCCATGGTTGCGGAGCGGTCTGGGAAGCCCTACAAATTCGTCCCTATGAATGATGAGGAATTTTATGCGTATCTGGACAATCTGGGAATATCCAGGGGAACGGAAGGCTACAAGTCGACGGCGCCGGTGCTCTGGTGCAGTAATGATATGGTGACGAACGAGGGCGGGATCGCGAATGGCCAGATGGGAGTGATTTCCCATGATGTTGAAAAACTGCTGGGGCGCAAGCCTCTGGAGGTAAAGGACATTATAGATAAATACAGCTATATGTGGGAAGAAAATGTAAAGAGCTGGAGTCAGATCCGATAGGAAGTAT
>JAJPZP010000165.1:2028-2968 GCA_021204285.1 Lachnospiraceae bacterium
GTGTTTGTACATCAGACTCAAAACTCCTTTTCCGGCTCTGATCTCATAGAAGGAAAATTCGGCACTTGATCTTATTTTTTCATGAACAGCGGCGCCACGGTTTTCGTCGCCTTAAATAATACGCCTTCAAATTCCCGTGACACGGCTTTCAGGTTTTCCCGGATTGGCAGGTTTTGTGGACAGTGCTTCTCACATTTCCCACACTCCCTGCATAAACCGGCGTAGCTGGGCTTGTCATTCATCAGTGTGCTCATGTAGTACTGTATCATCCCCTGGCTCTTGCTGATGGAATAGCGGGTATTGTAGGAAGTGAAGCAGGCAGGGATATTTACCCCTGCGGGGCAGGGCATACAGTAGTGGCAGCCCATGCAATGGACTTTATAGGATGCTTTGAAAATCTCCCTCACGTCCCGGATGGCGGCCTGGTCAGCCTGCGCAAAGCGAATACAGCCATAGCCAAGGACGGACAGCTGATCCCCATTCTTTGGATTGATATTATATTTCACGGCCTTTTCCTCCCACATGAAATTCAGACCGGAGCATTTCTTTCAGCGTAATATTCGGGTTGTGGTAGCGCCTGCGCCTTTCAGGGACATTGGGATGCCGGATTGCCCTGTTCGGACACCACATGATGCAGGCCATGCACTGCTGGCAGTCATGCCCCCAGACAACGCCGTTTTCTGTCAGATGAATATTCCCGTTTTTGCAGAGCTTCTCGCAGACGCCGCATTTCGTGCAGGCGTCCATTGTGTAGAAGCCGCCCTCCACGGAATCGCGGTCCACGCCCAGCTGCAGGCAGGCGTCAAAAAGGGAGCTGGTCAGAGGCTCCCAGGAGTTTGTAAATTCACGTAGAAATTTATAAAAAATGCATAAAATATTAGCACTCACGGTTGACGAGTGCTAATATTTGTGCTATTATCCGTATAACAAACAGAACAAG
>JAJPZP010000204.1 GCA_021204285.1 Lachnospiraceae bacterium
CCGACATCCCACGAGCGTATCGCGATGATTGCGAAGGAGGCGGACGGTTTCGTCTACTGTGTCTCTTCTCTCGGTGTGACCGGCATGCGCAGCGAGATTACAACCGATGTGGGCGCGATGGTAGAGCTTGTCAGAAGCGTTTCCGATATTCCAGCCGCGATCGGTTTTGGTATCTCGAATCCGGAGACGGCGGCGAAGATGGCCGCGAAGTCCGACGGTGTGATCGTCGGCTCGGCGATTGTAAAGATTATGGAGAAGTATGGGCGGGATGCTGTGCCGTATGTGGCGCAGTTCGTGCGGGAGATGAAGGCGGCAATTTCATAAAATGAATCTGTGTTGATGTGCCAGCAAACTGATTATGATCGACAACGTGGAGTAACTCTGTTACAATAAATGAGAATTCTGGCATTTGACTGAGAAGGAGAGCACATGAGTGAGATTTGTTATCGGGATGAGCAGATAGGCCTGTTTGGTTGCCCGGTGGATGAAAATCCAACGGTAAGGATAGCAAAATTGTGATTCTCGGGGCAGGCGGAGCTGCGAGAGCCTTATCAGTGGAGCTGGCAAAGCGGGGTGCAGGCCATATCACGATTGTGAATCGCAGCAGGAAACGCGGAGAGGAGCTCACGGAGCATCTGAAAAGTGTCATAGGAGCATCAGCGTGTTACGAGGCGTGGGAGAGCAGCTATAAGGTGCCAGAAGGCACAGATATGTTGATCAATGCCACCTCCATTGGCTTGTATCCTGACCCGAATATTCCGGATATCGATTATGATACCTTGACAGACAGAGTGATTGTGTGTGACATTATTCCGAATCCCCTTCACACAAAGTTTCTGGCAAGGGCGCAGGAGTGTGGATGCCGGACCTTTGATGGATTTTCCATGCTGGTAAATCAGGCCGCAGTGAGTTTTAAACTCTGGACCGGGCTGAATGCGCCGATTGAAGTAATGCGTGAAGCGTTGAAGAGCACAAGTGTATAGTGGACGGAAAGAGAAACAAATGTGAAGCAGCTGGTCTGCTTAAAGATAAGGAGGGGAAAAGTGTATGGCTGATTACCGGGAGTTACTTGACAAAGCTTTGAGGGAAGAGGATTTTTACCGTTTTCCGAAATTCACGCAGGACAATGTGCTGGAGCTGGCACAGGATCTGATCGAATCCTGCAAGGATTTTCGTGGTCCTCTGGCGCTTGAAATCGATCTGGCGGGTGTGATGGTATTTCGCTATTATCCGACCGGAACGGGCGGACATAATGAAATGTGGCTTAACAGGAAGCGCAGGACGGTATCTCTGTTGCAGAAAAGTTCTCTGCGTGTCAGCGCGGAGCTGGGAGTGAACGGGGAAGATATTGAGAAGGATTTGTATCTGAATCCCATGGAATATGCATCCTGCGGCGGAGGTTTTCCCATTCGTTTGCAGAGCGGGAATCTCGTGGGCTTCATCGGAGCCTCCGGCCTGACGGACGTGGAGGATCACAATGCGATTATCGGTGGCCTGGACAGATATTTCCGCAGAAATTTCGGGGAACTTTACGAAGGAGCAGAATAATTACAAAAGGAGAGGACGCTTCCGCATTTGTGGAGGCGTTTTTTCTTTTTCTATCTGTTTTTTTGAAAAGAACTGTGATAAGATAGGAAAAGCGTTTTATGGCAGGAGGAAGTTTAAGTTTCAGACTTGCTAAAAGAGATAGAGAAGCCGCGGACCTTTGCGATCATCTCGCACCCGGATGCGGGAAAGACGACGTTGACGGAGAAGTTCTTATTATACGGCGGTGCGATCAATCTGGCGGGTTCCGTCAAGGGAAAGGCGACCGCGCGGCACGCGGTGTCGGACTGGATGGAGATCGAGAAGGAGAGAGGAATCTCGGTCACTTCATCGGTGCTGCAGTTTCATTATGACGATTATTGTATCAATATTCTGGACACGCCGGGACACCAGGATTTTTCGGAGGATACCTACCGCACGCTGATGGCGGCGGACTCCGCGGTCATGGTCATCGACGGCTCGAAAGGCGTCGAGGCGCAGACGCGGAAGCTTTTCAAAGTCTGTGTCATGCGGCACATCCCGATCTTTACCTTTATCAATAAGATGGACCGCGACGCGATGGATACTTTTGACCTTCTGGACGACATTGAGAAGGAACTCGGCATCGCGACCTGCCCGATCAACTGGCCGATCGGTTCCGGCAAGGAATTCAAGGGCGTCTACGAGCGCGCCGGACAGAAGATTCACGTCTTTTCCGATACGGAGAAGGGGACGAAGGAGGGTGCGGATCTCGTGCTCTCGCTCGACGAGGCGGGAGATGTGCTGCTTCCCGGACAGAGGGAGAAGCTGGAGGAGGAGATCGAGCTGCTCGACGGCGCGAGCGCGGAGTTTGACCAGTCGCTGGTCGACCGGGGTGAGCTCTCGCCGGTCTTCTTCGGCTCCGCCCTGACCAATTTCGGCGTGGAGATTTTCCTGAAGCATTTCCTGAAGATGACGAGCCCGCCCCTGCCCAGGCAGGCGGACGTTGGCCTCATCGACCCGGTAGAGGAACCCTTCTCCGGCTTTATCTTCAAAATTCAGGCGAATATGAACAAGGCGCATCGCGACCGCATCGCCTTCCTGCGCGTCTGCTCCGGCAAATTCGAGGCAGGAATGGAGGTTACGCATGTACAGGAAAATAAAAAAATACGCCTCTCCCAGCCGCAGCAGATGATGGCGCAGGAGCGCAAGATCGTAGACGAGGCTTATGCGGGCGACATCATCGGCCTCTTTGACCCGGGTATCTTTTCCATCGGCGACACGGTCTGCATGCCGGGTCGCCGGATCGAGTACGAGGGCATTCCGACCTTTGCGCCGGAGCACTTCGCGCGCGTGCGCCAGCTGGACACGATGAAACGCAAGCAGTTTGTCAAGGGCATCGAGCAGATCGCCCAGGAGGGCGCGATCCAGATCTTCCAGGAGTACAATACCGGCATGGAGGAG
>JAJPZP010000256.1 GCA_021204285.1 Lachnospiraceae bacterium
CTGAGCATATTGAAATCGTCCTCTTCCACCAGCCCTTCCACCAGCCAGGTTTGGTATCCTGTCAGCAGTTCTTCTGCTAACGAATTCATGGATTCTGCTGGAATGTCGATGGTGAGGCCCTCCAGAATTTCGCTGATATCCAGATCAGACAGATACTCCTCCAGAGAGCCTGTGTCAACAGTACTGAAATCAACAGTGCTGAAATCCAGATAATCGGACAGGTTCAGCGAGTCGGTATCGATGTCAAAATCAAACAGGGACAGATTAAGAGCGTCGGGGTCAAGATCGAGGTCAAGGGAGGAAAAATCCAGCTCAAGCGTGCTTAGATCGATACGCAACGAAGAAGTATCAAAGTCAAAGGAGGACAGATCAAGAGACAGGGAATCGGTCAGGGAGCTGATATCCAACAGACTTTCCAGAACCTCCTCGTTAATGGAGAGGATGGAGCTCATATCAAAATCCTCCGTGTCCTCCCCGAAGGGTTCCCCTGTAAAAATGTTGACGTCGGGGTTTGCCAGCTGCGCCTGGACCGCCTCGCTTTCTTTCGACAGTTCAGACATGTGGTAGATCAGAGATCTGGGGTAGTTGATCCCGGAGCTCAGCGCCGCGCTGACGCTGCCCTCGGCGGGCTGAACCACGCCGACGATCGTCAGGTCTTCTCCGTTTTCCACCAGTTCTGTCAGATAGTCCTTGTTGTCCGTCTTGTCCACCCAGACGCCGTATTCGCTGTCATAGGCATAATAGTCGGCACTGCAGACCACCTTGAACGTGATACCGAGCACATCCTCATAAAAATAGCTTTCGATATCCTCGAGGCCGTTTACATCCTCCCCGTTGGAATACTGCCGGAGCATGTCTTCCAGCTCCGTGTAATCCCGCAGTCCCAGCGTGTACAGCATGTAATCGCTGATGCTTCCCGTCGAAGTGAGAACCAGGACGCATTCATTGTAGCTTTCCGGCCAGTGGCCCGCCATTACTTCATACTGATCCTTGTACAGAGACTCACTCTCCGGCATCGCGTAGAAAGAGCTGACGCCGGAGGAGGACATGAACATACTGAAGATGGAGTTCCCGGAGACGCTAAGAGAGCTGTCCGGATTGACCCGTCTCCACGAGTCGTCTTCTGAGAGGTATATTTCCGGTTCCAGGTCATAGATATATTCGATGGCCGTTACGTATTCCAGGAGCCGGCTTTCACCGCTCTCGATATACTCCTTCAGAGAGGCAAGGTCATTGGAGTTCATCTGGGAGAGCAACGTGGAGATGATTTCGGTGACGGAGATTTCCGCCTCGTTGTCCGTATCGTCACCGGCCATGTCCGCAGTGTCGGACATGGTGGCCAGAAGAGAAGCAACGTCAAATTCGGAGCTGGTGATCTGCAGCGGGTACTCGGCGAGCGTGTCCTCCTCGACCGACTGGATATACTCGTTGACGCCGCTTGAGAGTGCCAGGATCAGGGCGATGCCGATGATGCCGATCGATCCGGCGGCAGCCGTCATCAATGTCCGGCGCTTCTTGGTCAGGAGGTTGCGGAAGGACAGACCAAGGGAGGTACGGAAAGACATGGAAGATTTTCTGACCTTATCCGGCTTTCGCAGCGCTATCTCGTCCCCGTCCGCGGGATTGGAATCATCCATGATTTTGCCGTCCCGCAGGTTGACGATGCGGGTGGCGTACTGTCGCGCCAGCTCTGGATTGTGTGTGACCATGATGACAAGGCGGTCTTCCGCCACTTCCTTCAGAAGCTCCATGACCTGGATGCCGGTCTGTGTGTCCAGCGCGCCAGTCGGTTCGTCCGCAAGCAGGATCTCCGGGTCGTTCACCAGGGCGCGCGCGATTGCCACCCGTTGCATCTGTCCGCCGGACATCTGGTTCGGGTGCTTGCCAAGCTGTTCTCCCAGTCCAACCTTTTGCAGGGCTTCTATGGATTTTTTCCTGCGCTCCGCTTTGGAAATGCCGGAGATTGTCAGCGCCAGCTCTACATTCTGCAGGACGGTCTGATGGGAGATCAGATTGTAACTCTGGAACACAAAGCCGATGGAATGGTTCCGGTAGGTATCCCAGTCCCGATCCGTGTATTCCTTTGTGGATACGCCGCTGATTACCAGGTCCCCGGAATCGTAGCGATCCAGCCCGCCGATGATGTTGAGCAGCGTGGTCTTGCCGGATCCGCTTGGCCCCAGGATGGCGACAAACTCATTGTCCCGGAATGTGAGGGAGACGCCGTCCAGCGCTTTCTGGACGAGGTCGCCGGTTTTATATTGTTTATGGATATCTTTTATTTGCAGCATTAAGATTACCTTTCTTTTTCGGCAGGTATTTCATCTATCCTACACGATATCCATTATTGCAGTATTCAAACAGCGTTTTTCTCATCTGGTTCTCTTTTCATTGATAATATTTTTCCTGTAGCGACATATGTTGCATGATATTATTGTATTATGGGACAGGAAAATGGTCAAGCAACAATGAAGGAAAAGTGTCGCACGAACATGAAACTATAAACCATAAACTGTCTTTGCAACATCGATAAACTGCAGTACTTTTTTCTGCCTCTCCTCCATGTTCACGACCAATCCAACTTCCGGTTTCAAGTCCGATTCATAGGGAATCCTGCGTAATACAGAAGATTCGGGACAGACAAAATCCGGCATCACCGCAATGCCCAGTCCGGCTTCAACCATAAGGACGGTGTATAAGGAGGAGGAACTCAGGTAAAATCTTGACTTCTGGCAATTCCGCCGCTGTTCTGTCTGAAGTTCGCCCATCTGTGGAGGACAATGGGCGGTATCCAGCATGATCAGTACCTCTTCCTCAAAATCCTTCATGGAAACGGAACGGCGGTCAGCCAGTCGGTGCCCGGGAGGTACAATCCAGCAAAATTTCCCTTCAAAAAGAGGAATATAACGAACATTTTTCTGCTCGTCCGCGCAGTCTATGGGCAGAAAGGCTAAGTTTAAT
>JAJPZP010000109.1 GCA_021204285.1 Lachnospiraceae bacterium
AAGCTGCTGGAACTGCTGCGGCGCCTGCGGCAGCGCGTAAAATTTGCCCGGATGATTCCGCGATGGCACCAGATAGTCGCGCGCTCCGTCCGGGTACGAGCAGGTCAGGATCGGCGTCGTGATCTCCATGAAATCATGCGCGATCATACTGCTGCGCAGATCGGCCACGACCTTGCTGCGCAGGACGATCCGATCCTTCACCGCCGGATTACGCAGGTCAAGGTAACGATATTTCAGACGGGCGTTCTCGTCCGCCTCCTTTGAATGATTGATCTGGAACGGCAGCTCGTTGTAGCGGCAACGGCCGAGCAGTTCGACCTTCTCCGGCACGACCTCGATCGCGCCGGTCGGCAGCTTCGCGTTCTTACTGCTGCGCTCCCGCACCTCGCCCTCGATCGCGATCGTCGACTCATAGTTGTAATCCGAGAGCTGCTCCATGATCTCCTCGGTCTCCACCACGACCTGCGTCGTCCCGTAGAAATCCCTCAGAATCAGAAATCCTAAATTTTTGCTGACCTTGCGGAGGTTCTCATACCAGCCGACCAGGCGGACCTTCTGTCCGGCATCGCCAAGCCTCAGTTCTCCGCAGTTGTGGGTTCTTCCCTGCATGTCCTTTTCCTCTCCCTATCTGTTAAAAAATTCTTTAAACTCCGTGTAGCCCTCTTTTTCAAGCTGCTCCTTCTGGAATTTCTTATTCTTATTCATCATCGTCACGAGCACCTGGTTTCCGGCCTCGCGCTCTGCAGTCGCTGTCTTCAGCACCTCGCACAGCCTGTCCGCCGGCATGTTCTTCTCGACGAGGAAGGCCTTCTTTCCCGCCTCGCCGGGGATCCGGAAGCCCTGCTCCATCAGGATTGTGATGATGCGCTCGAAACCGATCGAGAAGCCGCAGGCCGGGGTGTCCTTGCCCGTAAACTTACCGATCATCTTGTCATAACGGCCGCCGCCGGCCACGGAGCTGCCGAACTCGGCCATCTCGATTTCAAAAATCGTACCCGTATAGTAGGACATACCGCGCACGAGCGTCGGGTCAAAGACCAGTTCAAAGCGCGACGCCGCGACCGCCCCCACGCTCTCGCGGATCATGCGCAGATTGTCGATGACGCCGTCCTCCAGCGCGCCCTCGAGCGCTTCCTCCAGATAGCTGAGCGGATCCTCCGCCTGCTCCATCTCACCGAACATCGCCACATAGCGTTCCACGCTGTCTGCCGCGAAGCCCGCCTCCAGCAGCTCCGCTTTCACGCCGTCCCAGCCGATCTTGTCTATCTTGTCAAGGATGATAAAGACGAGGTCATACTGCTCCTCCGGGAAGCCGCAGCGCTCCGCCATCGCCTTCAGGATGCGGCGCTCATTGATGCGCACCTTGAAGCCCGAGAAATTCAGCTTTCCAAGCAGGGTCGTCGTCGCGAGGATGAGCTCGATCTCCGCGAGCGCGGTCGGTTCGCCCAGGATATCGATGTCGCACTGGACAAACTGGCGGAAACGTCCTCTCTGCGGCCGGTCCGCACGCCACACGCTGCCGATCTGCAGCGCCTTGAAGGGCGCGGGCAGACTGTTCGCGTTATTTGCATAAAAACGGGAGAGCGGCACAGTCAGGTCGTAGCGCAGGCCGCTGTCGGTGAGATCCGCCTCGCATCCGGCGGTCTCAAGATTCAGCTTCTCACCGCGCTTCATGATCTTAAAGATCAGCTTCTCATTCTCACCGCCCTGCTTGCTGCACAGGTTCTCGATGTGCTCCACGCAGGGCGTCTCAATCGGGGAAAAGCCGAAGCTCTTATACGTATCCTTGATCAGGCCGGTCACATAATCGCGCAGCTGCATCTCCGCAGGCAGGATGTCCTTCATGCCGGTCACCGGTTTTTTCTTCATCGCCATATTCATAACCTCTCTCTAAATTATGCAGACAGAACTCTGGTAAAAAACTGTTCCTTGCGGTCGATCATCTCATCAATGCGTTCGATGTACTGTCCGACTTCCTTTACATTCTCCACCCGCTCGATCTTTGCGCTGCCAGGATAGACATATTTTGTCGCCGCGCCCGCACCCGCTGCCAGGATCGTCTGCTTTTCTTCCATAATCAGTATATTGTAAATTCCGGCTTTGTCAACCTTCGCATAGCCCACATTCTCAAAATTTCCGGCCATGTTTTTCTGCCGGTAGAGGTAGTAGGGAGACAGTCCCATTTCCGCACAGCGCAGCGCGGTCATATCCATAATCCGCGCGCTGTTCTCCATGCCCATCTCCTCATACTGATCGCGGAAAAGCTTCAGCCGGGCTGCACGCTTGACCGCGAGCGAGTGCACGGTGACGCTGTCGGGCGCAAGCGCCGCGATCTCGTCCATCGTATGCTCCACGTCCTCATAAACTTCCCCCGGCAGGCCGACGATCAGATCCATATTGATATCGGAAAAACCCATTTCCCTTGCCAGCCCATACGTCTCCCTGATCTGCTGTACCGTATGGTGTCGCCCGATGATCTCCAGCGTCCGCTCGTTCATCGTCTGCGGATTGATCGAGATGCGGCTGATCCCATGGTCGAACAGGACCTGCAGCTTTTCCCGTGTGATACTGTCCGGCCTTCCGGCCTCCACCGTGAATTCCTGCAGATGTTCCATGTCAAAAGAGGACTGTATCTTTGTCAGAAGCCGATCCAGCTGCCGCGGTTCAAGCGTCGTCGGCGTCCCGCCGCCGATGTAGACCGTATTCAGCTTCTTATGCCGGAAACGCCCGGACAGATAATCAAGCTCTTTAAAGAGAGCGTCCAGATACGCATCAACCTGTTCCTTCCATTTCGCCAGGGGATAGGAGGAGAAGGAGCAATACAGGCAGATACTCGGGCAGAAGGGAATCCCGACATAGAGACTGTAGCAGTCATAATAGTCAATATTCCTCAGGATGTAGAGCTCACGGTTCGCAATCATGACGATTAAGGACGCCTTCACCCGGCTCA
>JAJPZP010000090.1 GCA_021204285.1 Lachnospiraceae bacterium
AAGCTTCATGGCCTCCTGCTGCGCATAGGCCTGGATGCTGTAGTCCAGACTGAGCAGCAGATTATTTCCGGGAACGGATTCGACGCGCTCCTCCTTCGCGTTCTCGATCTCGATGCCGCGGGCGTCGGTCAGCGTCAGGATGGTGCCGGGAATGCCCTCGAGATACTCATCGTATTTCACCTCCAGGCCGATGATCCCCTGATTGTCGCTGCCCGTGAAGCCGAGCACCTTGGAGGCCAGCTCGCCGTAGGGATAATAGCGCTTATAATCCTCGTCGACCTTCACACCCGCGTAACCGTAAGCGCGGATGGCATCTCCGATTTCAATATCCACGTTGGATTTGATGCGCTCGATGGAGCTGACCTTCTCCACCCGCGTGCGCGCCTCCTCCTCGCTGATGCCAAGTTCTCTGACCAGCATGGCGATCACGCCTTCCGGATCCTCGATCTGACTGTGGATGACAGAAATCGTGCAGACCGACTCATTGTCCGCCAGCACCGCGCCGTTCCGGTCGAGAATCTGTCCGCGCGCGGCCTTGACGCCGCGCTCGCGCTCATGCAGATCCTGTGCCAGCTCCTGGTAATATTCTGACTCAAAAATCATCAGATGGACGAGCCGCCCGACGAGCACGAGCATCAGCAGCAGGCAAATGGCAAAAACCAGCACAATTTTCTTTCTGTGAAAGGTCTTACAGCGCAAAAAAAACACCTCATAAGATCCATTTTTCTATCTTATGAGGTGCCTGAACTTCTTATTCTATCCCTATTCTGTCGGATTCTCGTCCTCATCCTCCGACAGCGCGTCCTCCGGCTCCACATCCACCAGATTATCATTGACCGGCGTGTCGCCAAGCACATCGTCGGAGTCCTCGGTCTCCGGATCCGGCATCGTCACCGTCTCCCCGGTCTGCGGATCGACCAGCGTACCATCCTCGGTCTCCTCTTCCTCCGTCGTTTCGCTTTCTTCTGTGCTCTCCTCTTCCTCCGCTTCGATCTCGTCCAGCAGATCCTCCGGGATCTCCTCCGTCTGCGGGATATTCAGATAAGGAAGTGCATCTTCCATGATATTTTTCCAGATCTCAATCGCGTAGGAGGCGCTGGACTGCTTCTCCGCGTTCGGCTCATCCACAATCACATAGAGCACCACCTGCGGGTTGTCCGCCGGGGCGAAGCCGATGAAGGAGACCAGATAGTTGGTCTTATCTCTCGGAATCTTTTCGGCTGTGCCCGTCTTTCCTCCGAGCGAGTAACCAGCAATACGCGCGTTTCGGCCGGTCGGCGTATTGCCATTCGCGTCATCGTCCCCGTAGATCGTCTCGTAGAGATACTGCCGGAGGATTTCCGAAGTCTTCGATGAGATCGGCTCTCGCAGAACAGTCGGTTCAATCGTCTCCACCGTTCCGCCGTCACTGTCAAGAATCTTGCTGACCACGTGCGGCTGATAGTAGTAACCGCCGTTGATGCAGGAACAGAAGGCCGCCGCCATCTGCACCATCGTCACATTGTAGTTCTGTCCGAAAGAGTTTGTCGCCAGATCCGTGCTGCCCATGATCAGGCTGCTGTTGCTCGTCGCCATACTCTCGGAATAATAGATGAGGCTGTCCGTCCTCGCCTCGCCCGGCAGATCAATGCCGGTCCTAAGCCCCAGATTAAACAGATTCTGGTAGGTCGAAAAATTATCAATGCCCAGCTTCGACGCGATCTGCATCAGCGCATCGTTGCAGGAAAAGGTGAGTGCGCCCTGCAGGTCGATAATCCCGTGTCCGGAACGGTGGGAACAATAAATCGTATAGCCTCCCACTTCCTGATAGCCGTCGCAGAGGAAGGTCTCTCCGTCATAGACCGCCCCGGTCTCAAGCGCCGCCGCGATCGTCAGCGGCTTTGCCACGGATCCGGGCTCGTAGGTGTCGCTGACACAATAATTCCTCCAGAGCTCGTTGAGCGCATCAAGCCGCTCGTCCTCCGTGAGCAGCGCAGCTTCCTCCTCGGTGTAAACGCCGTTTGCCACCAGATCGTAGGGATTGTTGAGGTCATAGGTCCGGTTGCTGGCCATTGCCAGGATCTCTCCGGTATTGGGATCCATCATGATCGCCGCCGCCGTCGAGCTGCCGTCCCCTTCCCTGTAATTGTCCGTATATTTTTCCTGGAACTCAGTGATCGCTTCCTCCACGATGCGCTGCAGCGTCACATCAATCGTAGATACAACGCTGTAACCATCTACAGCGGCCTGCACCGTCGTCTCCTGCTCCTTATGCTCATTGAGATAATTATAGCTGCGTCCATTCTCTCCGTTCAGAATATCGGAATATTCCTGCTCGATCCCGTACTGTCCAACGTCGCCGGAGACTGTGTAGCCGATCACATTGCAGGCGAGCGAATCATAGGGATAGGTACGAACATAAGTGTCCTCCATCCAGACACCTGCAATCCGGCTGTTGTCCTCATCCGCAAGATCCTCAAACTCCTGCACCTCGTCTTTACTCAGTTCCTTTGCGAGTACAACATAATGGCTGCTCTTTTTTTCCTCCATGATGGTGTTCAGCTCACTGCGATCCAGCCCAAAACAGTCTACAAGCGCCTGCAGCGTCGGCTCCACATAATCCTTCTCAGCGTCCTCATCATAGTATTCCCAGAGCACGCCCGGATCCAGGATCACGTTGTACTTTTTTTCGCTCGTCGCCAGCACGGTTCCATTCCGGTCGTAGATGTCACCGCGCTGATACGGAAGCGTCGTGCTGCTCGTGTCCTGCTGGGATAACACACGCTTTGTGTACTGATCGCCGCTGACACGGTTGATGTAGACCAGCCGGACAATGATGCCAAGCAGAATCAGCACAACAAAAACGAACAGCAGCGCCAGCTTCTGTTTCATTCGCAGCGTTATTCGTTGTTTTCTTGTCAGTTTTTTCTTTCTTCGGGGCACAGAATTCTCCTCTTACCTACTCCGTCGGGATCTCCCCGTTCTGTCGCACATAGTCGTCCGTCCCGCTGTCATACAGAATGACCTGAGAGGAATCTGCGTAGACCATACCCAGCTCCTCCGTCGCCACCTCGCGGATATATTCCAGATCAACAGTTGACATGATTCTTGTATAATAGTCATCGTTTTCGGTTCGCAGCTCTTCGAGCTCGGATTCCAGAGAGGAAATATTTTTCACTCTGCTGGTCATCTCCGCCTGCAGCTGCAGGTAGTTGACGCAGGACCACATCAGCAGGCAGGCTGCCACCACCAGGAAAACAGTGTAAATAACATTGACATACTGTACGCTGTTTTCTCTCGTCCGCCGGTGTTCCCGCCGCCGGGGCCTCTCACTTCTGCGCGGCTCCTCCTGCGGCTGGATCCTGCGCACGGTATTTCCTTCAATCACATGGCGTGTTCTCCTGGCTGCCATATTTCAAGTTCCTCCCCTGATCCGCTCCTTCCCGCTCGAAGACGCGCAGCTTTGCGCTCTTGGAGCGGTTATTCTCCCTCAATTCCTCTTCACCCGGAAGAATGGGCTTTCTCGTAAGTATTCTTCCTTTCGGCTTCTTCCCGCACACGCAGACCGGAAAATCCGGCGGGCAGGTACAGGGATGCTCGTTCCTGCGAAACGCGTTCTTCACGATCCGGTCCTCCAGAGAGTGGAAGGTGATCACACAGAGCCTTCCTCCCGGATGCAGAAAATCGATCAGATCATCCAGCGAATCCTCAAGCACCTCCAGCTCCCGGTTCAGCTCGATCCGGACCGCCTGAAAGGTCTGCTTGGCCGGATGCCCCTTCTGCATCCGGACCCGCGCGGGAATCGCCGCCTTGATGATCTCCACGAGCTCCCCCGTCGTCTCGACCGGTTTTAGCGCCCGTGCCTGTACAATGTGCTTCGCAATGTTCTTTGCAAATTTATCTTCCCCGTAGTCACGGATGACACGGTATAATTCCATCTCGCTGTAGCCGTTTACAATGTCCGCGGCTGTCCGCTCCTGCCGCTGATCCATCCGCATGTCGAGCCGTGCGTCCTCCCGATAGGAAAATCCCCGCTCCGCCTCGTCGAGCTGATAGGAGGAAACCCCGAGATCCAGCAGGATGCCGTCCACTCCGGATACGCCTCTGTCTTCCAGCTGCGCCCTCATCTGCTCATAATTGCCACGGATGATCGTCACGCGCTCATCAAAGGGTTGCAGGCGCTCCGTCGCTGCCGCGATCGCCGCTGCGTCCTGGTCAATCCCGTAGAAATGACCCTGTTCCGTAAGCCTTCTGCATACCTCGAAGGCATGTCCGCCGCCACCGAGCGTTCCGTCTGCATAGATCCCGTCAGGCCGGATGTGGAGCTGTTCGATCGTCTCCGCGAGCAGTACGGAGTAATGACTGAATTCCATAGGCTCCGCCTCACTCTCTGCCGCTTAAGTAATTCAGATGGCCTGCGATCGTATCCATATCGCTGAAGTCGGCGTTCTGCTTCCAGCGCTCCTCATTCCAGATCTCGATGTGATCGAGCATACCAGCCAGCAGCACGTCCTTCTCGACACCCGCAAACTCCCGAAGCGTCACAGGAAGCAGGATGCGCCCCTGCTTGTCCAGCTCGCAGGTGCAGGCTCCGGCAATGAGAAAACGCGTGAAAAGTCTCGCGTTCTTATTCGTGAGCGGAAGTTTCCTCAGTTCCTCGACGTAGGCTTCCCAGCTGTCCATCGGATACACGAAAAGACAGCCATCCAATCCCCTCGTCACCACAAATTCCGAGCCGAGCAGCTCACGGAATTTCGAAGGCATGATCAGCCTGCCCTTGGGATCGATCGTATGTCTGTACTCACCCATGAACATGCGCGTCACCCTCTTTCACGGGGCGGAAATCCTCCACTTTACTTCACTGTGAATCCACTTTCCACCACTTTTCACCACCAACACGTCCATCATACCCCGTTTTTATGGAAATTGCAATAGAAATCTAAAGAAAGTCTGAAGAAAATGTTACCATTCACCGTGGCGGAGGAGCCGCGCGCATGCAGACAGCGGGTCCCTGTGTGGGCTGGGGAGAAGCATTGGAGACGGCTTCGCTGGACTTTCATCATCTGCGAGCGAGAAACGAATGAGACTCCGGGGCAAGTCTCAGCATAGACTGCCGTACGATAAGTCCGCAGATTCCCAGACGGCGATTTTAACAGAAACTATGCATACGGCTTCGCGACCTTGCGAATGACGGGTTCAAAACAATTCTGTAGTGTTTTGAACCCGTCTTTGGTCGCTTCCAGCCGTATGCAGTTCCTGTAACAAATCGCCCTCAATGTCCATCGAAAGGACTTATCGTTCGACAGTCTGACGAGAGACATTTGACCCGGAGGCTCAATTCGAGGTTTCGCAGCCGCAGATGACGAAAATCCCGAAGATGGAGACTGTTCTCCCTGTTATGGGGGTCCCCCGCTGGCCTGCTCGTGGTGTGCGCATCTTTCGACTCACTTTTTTTCAAAAATGCTTGTTATGTAGTTTTTATTACTATATAATGGGTGCAGAGGTGAATATTATGACGATAGATACGAATGATATCCTGAACAGCATCCTGGAGAGTCTGGAGCGCATCGACTACATCCGCCCCGGCGAGATCCCTAATATCGACCTGTATATGGACCAGGTGACAACTTTCATGGAGGAGAATTTAAGCCGCGCGAAGCGTTATCCGGACGATAAAATTCTGACGAAGACCATGATCAACAATTACGCAAAGAACCGGCTGCTGCCCGCTCCTGTGAAGAAGAAATATTCGAAGGAGCATATGCTGCTCCTTATCTACATCTATTATTACAAGTCCTTTCTGTCCATCGGCGACATTCAGAAACTGCTGGAGCCGCTGACCTCGCGTTATTTCCATAACGAAGGTGAGCCGAACATGGAAACCATCTATGAGGAGGTGTTCAGCCTCGAGAAGGGGCAGATCGAACGGATGAAGGCCGATCTCATCGAGAGCTGGCGTATCTCCGGCGAGACTTTCCAGGACACGTCTGATGAGGATCGGCAGTTTCTCCAGACCTTTTCTTTTATCTGCATGCTGAGCTTCGACGTGTATGTCAAGAAGCAGGTGATTGAAAAGCTGATCGACGAGTTTTCAGCGGAAAATACAGACAAGTAAAAAAGAGCCTCACGGCTCTTTTTTTTGCTCCATTCTCTGGAACACCATATCATAGGCGTCATTTCCATAATTCAGTGAACGGTTCACACGGCTGATCGTCGCCGTGGAGGCGCCTGTTCGCTCCGCAATTTCCAGATAGGTCTTCTTCTCACGCAGGAGCCTTGCCACCTCGAAGCGCTGGGCGATGGACTGAATCTCGTTGATCGTGCAGACATCCTCGAAGAAACCATAGCATTCCTCGAGATTCTCCAGACTGAGGACCGCTTGGAACAGTCCGTCGGTCATCTCATTTTTTATTTTCCTGTTCATATCCGCCCAGTCCCCTTCCTTCTTAAGCGGCCCGCGTTTCTCATCTGCGGATGATATCGCTCCTGTCCGGTCCGTTGGAGACCATCGTGATCGGGAACCCGATCTGTTTTTCTATAAATTCTATGTAATTCCGGCAGTTCTGCGGCAGATCCCCATACTTTTTGATCCCGCGGATCTCGCATTTCCAGCCTGGCAGCGTCTCGTAGACCGGCTTCGCCTTCTCGAGCAACGGCGTCGTCGGAAACTCCGTCGTTACCTGCCCGTCAATCTCATAGCCGACACAGACCTTGAGCTCGTCGAGATAGCCGAGCACATCCAGTACCGTGAAAGCCACATCCGTCGTACCCTGCAGGCGGCAGCCGTAGCGGGAAGCCACGCAGTCAAACCAGCCTACTCTGCGGGGACGACCCGTCGTCGCTCCGTACTCGCCACCGTCGCCGCCGCGGCGCCTCAGCTCCTCGGCCTCGTCACCGAACAGCTCGCTGACGAATGCGCCCGCGCCGACCGCACTCGAATAAGCCTTGAAGACGGTGATGACCTGTTTGATCTCATAAGGCGGGATACCTGCGCCGATCGCACCGTAAGCCGCCAGCGTAGACGAGGAGGTTACCATCGGGTAGATGCCGTGATCCGGATCCTTCAGCGTGCCAAGCTGACCTTCGAGCAGGATATTCTTTCCATCCCTGATCGCCTGCCAGAGATACGAGGAGACGTCGCACACGTAAGGCGCCACCATCTCTTTATACTCCATCAGCTCCTGATAGATATCGTCTTCCTTCAGTGTTGGCGCGTGATACAGGTACTCGAGCAGCACGTTCTTGCGTGCCAGCACACTGCGAATGCGCTCACGCAACGCCTCCTCATCAAGCTGCAGGTCACTCACCTGAAAACCGATTTTCGCGTATTTATCCGAGTAGAACGGGGCAATGCCGGACTTCGTGGAACCAAAGGATCTCCCGGCAAGCCGTTCCTCCTCAAGTTTATCAAATAAAATATGGTAGGACATGACCATCTGCGCACGGTCCGAAATAAGAAGCTTTGGCTTCGGCACACCGCGGTCAATGATACCCTGTAACTCCTGGAACAGCACCGGCACGTTCAGCGCCACGCCATTGCCGATAATGCTCGTCGTGTGATCGTAGAAGATCCCGGACGGCAGCGTGTGCAGTGCAAATTTCCCGTAATCGTTGACAATCGTGTGTCCCGCGTTCGCACCGCCCTGAAAACGGACAATGATATCGGACTCCTGGCCGAGCATGTCGGTGATCTTTCCCTTGCCCTCGTCGCCCCAGTTTGCGCCTACGATTGCTCTTACCATATCTTCGTTCCTCCATTTCGCGGCCTGCTCTCTCATTTCCGACCGCACTTCTTCAGTATAGCCCAAAATCCCCTTCAAGTAAAGTATTTTCACGCGGCTTCATCCGAAGTCGAAGATGGAGAGCTGGTCGGATTCGGGCAGGCCTTCCAGCAGGCCGAGGTCTCCCATCAGATCGATGACGGTCTTGCTGAGCTTCGTGCGGTTCCGCAGGTCGTCGCGCGAGAGGAAGGGGCCAGCGGCACGGCCCTCGACGAAGGCGTCCGCGGCCTTGTCGCCGAGACCATCGATCGTGGAGAGCGAGGGCATCAGCTTCCCGTCGATGATGCGGAATTTGCGCGCGTCGGCCTCGTAGATATCCAGCTTGTGGAACTCGTAGCCCCGCGCGTACATCTCGAGCACACTCATCATGTCCTTGAGCGTATCCTTCTCCTTCTGTGTCAGATCGTCCTCCCGGCTTTTGTAGTCCTGGATATAGCGTTCCAGCCGCTCGCGCCCCTGACACATGAGCTCGTAGTTGAAGGCACTGGCACGGATACTGAAATAGGCCGCATAGTATTCGAGCGGGAAATTGATCTTGCACCAGGCGATACGCCAGGCCATCATGACATAGGCCGCAGCATGCGCCTTCGGGAACATGTATTTGATCTTCTCGCAGGACCAGATGTACCAGTCGGGCACACCGTGCGCGATCATCTCCTCCTTCCAGGCCGGCCACTCCTCGCATTTTCCCTTTGCGACCTTGCCTTTGCGGACCGCCTCCATGATTTTGAAGGACATCTCGCTGTCGAGCCCCATACTGATCAGATAGGTCATGATATCGTCACGCGTACAGATCGCCGTGGAGATCGTCGCCTTGCCCTCCTGAATCAGCGTCTGCGCGTTGCCGAGCCATACGTCGGTGCCGTGGGCGAGGCCCGCGATCCGCACAAGGTCGGAGAAATGCGTCGGATGCGTGTCCACAAGCATCTGCATTGCGAATTCTGTGCCGAACTCCGGGATGCCAAGGGAACCGAGCGGCGTACCGCCAATATCCTCCGGCCGGATGCCGAGCGCCTCGGTGCTCTGGAAGAGCGACATCACCTGCGGGTCGTCAAGCGGAATCTCGCGGGCGCTGACACCGGTCAGATCCTCCAGCATGCGGATCATCGTCGGATCATCATGCCCCAGGATATCGAGCTTTAAGAGGTTGTGGTCGATCGAGTGATAGTCAAAGTGCGTCGTAATGATGTCGGTCGTCATGTCGTTCGCCGGATGCTGCACGGGCGTGAAAGAGTAAATGCTCTCGCCGAGCGGCAACACGATGATGCCGCCCGGGTGCTGACCGGTCGTCCGGCGCACGCCGACGCAGCCGTCGACGATGCGCTCGATCTCGCAGCGACGCTTCGAGACGCCTCGTTCCTCGTAGTAATTTTTGACATAACCAAAGGCGGTCTTGTCCGCCAGTGTGCCGATCGTCCCGGCACGGAAGGTCTGCCCGGTACCGAAGATGACCTCCGTGTACTTGTGCGCACGCGACTGGTAATCACCGGAGAAATTCAGGTCGATATCAGGCTCCTTATTGCCCTTGAAGCCGAGGAAGGTCTCAAAGGGAATGTCGAAGCCTTCTTTTTTCAGCTTTTCGCCGCAGCGCGGACAGTTCTTATCCGGCATATCGCAGCCGGCCATGCCGGCGTATTTCTTCACCTCATCGGACTCGAAATCACTGTAATGACACTTCGGACAGATGTAGTGCGGACTTAAGGGATTGACCTCGGTGATGCCCGCCATCGTCGCCACCAGCGAGGAACCGACCGAACCGCGCGAGCCGACGAGGTAGCCGTCCTCATTCGACTTCCAGACGAGCTTCTGCGCGATGATGTACATGACGGCGAAACCATTTCCGATGATGGAGCGCAGCTCGCGCTCGAGGCGCTCGGTCACGATCCCGGGCAACTCCTCCCCGTAGATCTCGTGCGCTTTCTTATAACAGATCTCGCGCAGCGTCTTGTCAGATTCGGCGTTAACGGGCGGGCACTTGTCGGGCCGCACCGGCGAGAGGTGTTCACACATCTCCGAGATCAGATTGGTGTTTGTGATAACGACCTCCTCCGCTTTCTCCCTGCCGAGGAACTCGAACTCCGCAAGCATCTCTTCCGTCGTACGAAGATAAAGCGGCGCCTGCTGATCCGCATCCGAGAAGCCTTTCCCGGCCATGATAATCCGGCGGTAGACCTCATCCTCCGGATCAATGAAGTGTACGTCGCAGGTGGCGGCCACCGGTTTGTGGAACTCTTCGCCGAGCCGGACGATCGTGCGCACGTTCTCACGCAGATCCTCCTCGGAGCTCACCGGATTCTTCGGGTCGCGCAGCATGAAAGCATTATTCCCCAGCGGCTGAATCTCGAGGTAATCATAGAATTCCACGATGCGCGCGATCTCCTGCCGCGGCGCGCCGCGCAGGATCGCCTGATAGAGCTCCCCCGCCTCGCAGGCGGAGCCGACGATCAGGCCCTCGCGGTATTTCTGCAGCTCGCTCTTCGGAATGCGCGGCCTCCTCGCGAAATAGTCGATGTGTGACAGCGAGACCAGGCGATAGAGATTCACGCGCCCGATGTCGTTCTTCGCGAGAATAATCACATGGTAGGTCGGCAGCTTTTTGATGGCTGCCGCATCCGCACGCCCCAGCGCGTTCACATCGTCCAGCGTGAGGGCGTCCCGCTCACGGAACATCTGCAGGAATTTCAGAAAAATTTCTGCCGTGCAGGCCGCGTCGTCGACCGCCCGATGGTGATGGTCGAGCGGAATATTCAGCGCTTTCGCGACCGTATCCAGCTTGAATTTATTTAATTTCGGCAGCAGTACGCGCGCCATCGCGACGGTATCACCGACTGTAAAGTCCGTCGGAATGTTCATGCGGCGGCAGTTTTCCTCGATAAAACCCGCGTCGAAGGAGGCATTGTGCGCGATCAGCACGCTGCCCTCGCAGAAGGCAAGGAACTCCGGCAGGATCTCCTCGATCGGCGGCGCGCCCAGGACCATATCGTCACCGATGCCGGTCAGATCTTCGATCTCGAAGGGAATCGGCTCCTGTGGGTTGACAAAGCTGGAAAATCGCTCCGTGATCTGTCCTGCCTCCACCTTCACCGCCCCAATCTCGATGATGCGGTTGTGCACCGCAGAAAGCCCCGTCGTCTCGAGATCAAAGACTACATAGGAATCATCGAGACTCTGCCCCTTCGAGTTCTCGACAAGCTCCTTCAAGTCGTCCACGAGGTAGCCCTCAACGCCGTAAATGACTTTAAAGTCCTCATCCTTGGAGATCGTATGGCAGGCCTCGGTGAAGGCCTGCACGCAGCCATGGTCGGTGATCGCGAGCGCCGGCATGCCCCAGCCTTTTGCGCGTTTCAGGAGCACTGCGGCGTCGGTCACGCCATCCATGTCGCTCATCTTGGTATGACAATGAAGTTCCACTCTCTTTTTTACGGAATAATCCATACGGGACGTTGTGAAATCCGCGATCTTTTTGATGCCGGTCACAGAGCCGATCGTCAGCTCATGGTCAAAGCGGTCGAGGATCGTCATGCCTTTCAGCTTCACGAAAGTTCCCTCGCAGAGCGCCTCCAGCTCCGGCAGACGCTCATTTGGGGAAAAAATCTTGACATTGATCGAGTCGGTGAAATCGGTCAGCGTCAGTGTGAGGATCGTGCGCTCACCGCGAATCTCGCGATCCTCGCGTTTGCGGATTTTTCCGCGCACCGTCACCTCGCCCATCTCCTCGACAATCTCGCTGAGCTGAATCGGCTCGTCGTCAAAGCTGCGCCCGTAGAGCATGTCCGGGTCTGCTTTCTTATAATAAGTTCCACCCTTTCCACGACCGGCCCCTCCGCGGGCAGAGGAAGCGCATTTTCCGAAGGAAGACCTTCCACCGTCTGAAGATACCTGCTTTCCGGAGGCCGCACTCTTTCCCCTGGCGGACAAATCCTGTGAGCCGGTAGAAGCACTCTCTCCACCGGCTTCTTCAGTTCCTGCAGTCTCTTCCGTCCAGGGAACTCCCTCATCGGCGGCCGTTACCCGCGAACCGTCTTCCTGCGCTTTTTTCATAAGTTCCCCGGTCAGCACGGCAATCCGCTGTTGCATTTCAGCCTCACTCCGGTTCAGGCCGGCCTCTTCCTCCGGCTCATAATACTCCACATCCACCTTCACCTGAAAGCCGCAGCGCTCATTGAACACGCGATCAAGGATGCGCGCAATGTCTTCCACAGCCTCCCGGTCGTAGACATGCTTTGACACGCCGAGCCTCAGCGTGTGCTCGTCCGGGAACTCCACCTTCGCGTTCTTCAGGATGCTTCTTTTATATGGGCTGTAGGCTTCAAGCTCCGTCAGTACGCTGTCCTCGTAGACTGACCAGAGCCGCTCAGGCGTGTACTGCTCCGAGAGCTGAAAGGTCTCGAAAAAATAGACCTTCCCCTTTCTTCCGGCGAAGACCTGTCTCTGAATCTGGGCTGCAAGCTGAAAAAGCTGATGTTTTGCAATCAGCTTTTTACTCGTAATATAGATTCGCAGTACGTCGCGGCCCGGATTCGTGGAGACACGCGTCACCACGACCTGGTCGAGGAGCTTACGAAGAGCTCCCTCCGCCTCGAGCGTGCGGAATACCTCAAAAAATGGTTTTTCACTTGTCGTCATGCCAGTTCTCCAGCTCCTCACGCAGCGCTTCCAGAAGTTCGTCGTCCGGCAGCGTCCTCACAATCTCCCCTTGACGGCTCTGCAGGCCGCCACCGTCGCCTCCCGCAACGCCGATGTCCGCCTCCCGCGCCTCGCCGGGTCCATTCACCGCACAGCCCATGACCGCCACACGGATATCGAGCGGAAACTCACTTACCATCGCCTCGACCTGATTTGCGAGGCCGATAAGGTCGATCTTCGTCCGTCCGCAGGTCGGACAGGAGACAACTTCCACGCCGCCTTTTCGCAGGCCCAGAGACTTCAGGATCAGCCGCGCCGAGCGGACTTCCTCCGCCGGATCGCCGGTCAGCGAGACGCGGATCGTGTCGCCGATGCCCTGGTAGAGGATTACGCCAAGCCCCACTGCGGATTTGATATTTCCGGAAAACAGGGTGCCGGCCTCGGTGATGCCCACATGCAGCGGATGATCCGTGCGCTCCGCGATCAGCTCGTGCGCCCGCGCGCACATGAGCACGTTGGAAGACTTGATGCTGATAACGAGGTTGTCATAGCCCATGTCCTCGATGAGCTTCACCTTGTCAAGCGCGCTCTCGACAATACCCTCCGCCGTCACGCCGCCATATTTCTCGATCAGCTCCTTCTCGAGCGAACCGCTGTTCACGCCGATGCGAATCGGAATCTTTCGCTCCCGCGCCGTATCGACAACCGCCCTGATCCGCTCGCGGCTGCCGATATTTCCCGGATTGATGCGTATCTTGTCCGCTCCGTTTTCCATGGCCGCGATCGCCAGGCGATAATCGAAGTGGATGTCCGCCACCAGCGGAATCGCGATCTGCTTTTTGATCTCCGGAAGCGCCTTCGCAGCCTCCGGCGTCGGCACCGTACAGCGGATGATCTCGCAGCCGGCCGCCGTGAGCCGCCGGATCTGAGAAACGGTCGCCTCCACGTCCTCCGTCCTCATATTCGTCATGGACTGGATCAGGATCGGATTTCCTCCGCCGATCACGCGGTCGCCAATCTGTACCACTCTGGTATGTTCACGATGCATAATCTTCTCCTCTCCTCATATCGTCGATGCGTTTCTGGATACTCCATTTGTTGACGCTCAAAACCAGGCCAATCTCGATGAGCAGAAAGATGCTCGCCGTGCCGCCGTAGCTGAAGAACGGGAGCGTCACGCCCGTCGTCGGGAACAGCCCCGTCACGACCATCATATTCAGGATCACCTGCAGCGCGATGTGGGAAAGCACACCGATCGAGATCATCCTGCCGAGCAGATCCTCCGCGGTCTGCGAGATCACGTAGATCCGGTAGAGCAGATAAATAAACAGAAGAATGATGAGCCCCGCCCCGAAGACGCCGAGCTCCTCGCAGATGATCGCGAAAATATAGTCATTGTAGGGCTCCGGGATCGTCCCGAGCTTCTGAATGCTGTTCCCCAGACCCTTGCCGAAGAGGCCGCCCGAGCCGATCGCATAGAGACCCTGCAGCGACTGATAGGCCGTGTCCTGCTCGTACTCATAGGGCTCCAGCCAGGCGCGGATACGCGCGAAACGAAAGCCCGCGTCCTCGAGCGTCGCAGGATCCAGATTTTCCACATAGTAGATGACCGCCGCTACGGCGACGATCACCAGCGCCGCGCAGAGGAAAAACCTCCACTGATCCGGATGCACGATGTAGATCATGAACACCGTCATGCCGAGCAGAATCGCTGCGGTACTCATGTTATTGCTGATCTCCAGGATCAGCAGCGAGACGATGACGCTCGGCACTGCCATGCGAATGATCGAGAGCCAGCCCTTCATCTGCCGCCCCCGGACCGCGATCAGCGTCGCCATCACCACGATCATAATCAGCTTAACCGGCTCCGCCACCTGGAACTGGATGCCGCCGATCCTGAGCCAGCGCGTCGCGCCCTTGACCGTGACGCCGAGCGGCGTCTTCAGGAGAAGAATCAGCAGGATGCAGACTATATAGCCGGGAATCGCGAAGATCGACCAGACATGATAGTTGATATTGGACACCACGAACATGGCCGCAAGCCCAATCAGGGAATAGGCGACCTGATTCTTCAGAAGATACATGGAGTCGTAGTTATAGGTCGCGCTTAAACCTGCCGTGTAGTAGCTTGCACTGTAAATCATGATAAAGCCAAAAATCAGCACGAAAAACAGTGCCGCAAGAAGGTTTGTGTCCAACCCGCGAAGACCGGGCTGAAACACCTTTTCCTCCCTCATTCTCACGCCTCCCGTCTCTCATAACGGCAAAAGCGGAAGGTCACGTCGAAATAAGTTTTCTCTTCACTCTCACCGGTGAGCTCCCATGCCGGGTCAGCCTCGAGATCCGGAAACCACGCGTCGGCCTCATAGGCCTCGTCGAGCCGGGTCACGTGAGCCAGGTCGCAGTACGGAAGAAAGGCGCGGTAGATGCTCTCCCCACCGATAATATAGACGTCCTTCGTGTCATAAGCCTTCAGCTCTTCCAGCACTTCCTCCACGGAGTGACAGACGAGTGCATCGTTCACATGGCAATCCGGATTCCTGCTCAGGATGATATTCGTCCGGTTCTTCAGGGGCTGTCCCCCCGGAAACGTCGCGAGCGTCTTTCTTCCAAGGACAATCACCTTGCCCGTGGTCTCCTGCCGGAAAAATTTCATATCCTCCGGAATGCTGACAAGCAGCTTTCCCCTCTGCCCGATGGCCCAGTTTTTATCCACGTTTACAATCAGATTCATGCTTTCTCAAATCCCCTTACACTGCGACCGGAATATTCTTTACCTGCGGTCCGGTCTCATAGTCTTCTACCTGAAGATCCGCCGTCGTGAAGGCGTAGAAGTCCTTCACCTCCGGATTCAGCCGTACCTTCGGAGCCGGATAGGTCTCTCTCCCAATCAGCTCACGCACAATATCGACATGCCGGTCGTAGATATGCGCGTCCGCGATCACATGTAGCAGCTCGCCCGGTATCATATCACAGACCTGCGCCACCATCATGAGCAGAATCGCGTACTGGCACACGTTCCAGTTGTTGGCCGTGAGCACATCCTGCGAGCGCTGGTTCAGCAGAAGATTCAGCGTCAGCCGCTCCTCTCCCTTCTCCTGCGTCACATTCCAGGTTGTGCTGTAGGCGCAGGGGTAGAGGTGCATCTCACTTAAGTCCGCGTGTACATAGGTATTCGTCATGATCCTGCGGCTGAAAGGATTGTGCTTCAGATCATAGAGTACGCGGTCCATCTGATCCATCATGCCTTCCTTATACTGGTGCTTCACACCGATCTGGTAGCCATAGGCCTTGCCGATTGAGCCTGTCTCATCGGCCCACTCGTCCCACACATGGCTGTGCAGATCATGGATATTGGCCGATTTCTTCTGATAAATCCAGAGAATCTCGTCCATGCAGCTCTTGAGCGCGGTCCTTCTCAACGTCAGCGCCGGAAATTCCTTTCGGAGGTCATAGCGGTTCACAACGCCAAAGCGCTTGATCGTGTAGGCGTAGCTGCCATCCTCCCACTTCGGACGCACCTTCTCACCCTCCGTGCTGACGCCATTTTCAAGGATATCACGGCACATGTCGATAAAAAGCCGGTCTGCGTAGCTCATGAAAATCCTCCTTATTCAATCTCGGAAGTACAGAACGGGCAGCGCGTCGCCTTGATATCGATCTCGCTCATGCAGCGCGGGCAGATCTTCTTTGTCGGAGCCGCCGGAGCCTCCTCCTCTTTCTTCTTCAGTTTCTCCGAGGCACCGTTAATCGCCTTGACCATGCAGAAGATCACGAGCACGATCAACAGGAAATTGATGATCGCCGACAGAAAGGAGCCGTAATTCAGCGTCGCGGCCTGCTCGCCGATGCCGAAGGAAACGCTCATCGAGGAGATGTCCATGCCCCCGGTGATCAGCGACAAAAGCGGCATGATCATATCATCGACCAGTGAGGTCACGATCGCCGTGAAGGTGCTGCCGATAATGACGCCAACTGCCATATCCATCACGTTTCCTCTGGAAATAAACTTCTTGAACTCATCAAAAAAATTCTTCATCTCTGACACTATCCTCTCTTTTTTATAATGATAATTTATCCTGACCAGGTGTATAAACCCGGTTATGATCTCTTTCTGTCTGCCAGCGCTTCTTCACGGATCAGACAGGACGCGCTGTTCGGGCAGTTCTCAAAATCACAGTCGGACTCACTGAGTACAAAACTTCCGTCCGGCTGCTGCTCATACTCGCAGCAGACTGTCTTTGTACAGTTGCCACTGCGACAGAAACCACTGATAAACTCCTCTATGATCTCGTTCACTGTGCACCTTCCCGTCCGGGGAAAATACGCGCTCATCCCGCCCGGACATACCCAGTATAACACGTTCTTTCAAGAACGAAAACAGTTTTTTCATCGGCTTGACGTCTTCCGGCATTTCCAGTATCATAAATTCTGTATCCAGATTATTTTCAGGAGTTCCCGGTTATGCAGTACATCATCACAGTTTATTTTATCATTATGAATATCATCGGCTTCGCGCTCATGGGTGTGGATAAGCGAAAAGCCAGGAAGCACCTCTGGCGTATCCCGGAGAAGACGCTGTTCCTGGTTTCCATCATCGGTGGCTCTGTCGGAACACTGCTCGGCATGTACGTATTTCACCATAAGACAAAACACTGGTATTTTGTTGTCGGGATGCCGCTGATCCTGGCCCTGCAGATTCTGCTCTGTGTGAAATTCGCGGTTTTTAAAGTATAAAATCTTCATAAAATATGGAT
>JAJPZP010000245.1 GCA_021204285.1 Lachnospiraceae bacterium
TTTCTTTTTAACAAAGGAAACCCTTTCCTCTGCCTTATTCCGCAGTATATAACTTTGATAAATATTTCACATCATACACTTTGTAGGATTCCGGGCTGCTACGCGCTGAGCTTCTTCAGCGTTGTAATGGACAGATCGCCCGCCACAACCATATCCTCTGCATGAAAGCCAAACTGGAAATTGTCGCTGTAGAGAATCTGCGCCGAAGGCGGAAACTCATCATCCCCCTCCCAGAAGATGAAGCGCATCCGATAGCCGTCGATCAGCTCAAATTCATAGGCAACGTCACCCATCTTAATCCGCTCTGCACCGGGAATCCGTTCCATCGCCGCCGAGAAAACCGGCAGCTTATAGCCGAAACCATAGGTCAGGCGCTTAATACAGCGTCCATCGAATGGCTTGTTGTACAGTTCCCCATAGACCGGAACCTCCCGGAACGTCATGAAGCGCCCGCTGGAGCGGACATACTGCCCTTCCAGAAGATAACGCAGAATAAAGGTCTTCGCCGGGAGACTTGTCATCAGCAGATCACCGGCCCCCACGTCAGGAGACGTGATCTCGAACTCCGGCCAGGCCGCCTCATAGGCATATCCCATAAACCGAAAATGAAATTTGCCCTCCGAATCATCATACACAATGTTCAGTCTTCCGGCAGCTTCGTGCGGGTCGAGCGAACCATATTTTTCCAGATAATGCTCGAAAGGCACTTCTTCCTTGTGATTTTCGATCTCCAAAATCAGATTTCCTCCTGTTTTACGCTCGGGAAGAGCGAAGTATCGGTATGCGGAAGGAAGCAGGCCGCCACAAACTCATCCATGTAGCCCGGCTCCGTGCTGAGTTCCATATAAGTCATATTGTGAGAGAGCTCATGCACCTTCTCCTCCGCCGCATCTGAGAGCGTCATGCAGTAGGCGCCGGTCAGCGAAGAATTTCCAATATAATGGAACTTGTCAAGCTCGATATCCGGGAACATGCCGATCACCACAGCATTGCGCATATTGATGCCGCTGCCGATGCCACCATAAAAGTACAAATACTAAATCATCGAAACATAAAATACTAATGAGCGCAGCATCGTGCAGACCGCCGAAAAGATCGCGCCCTTCGCACGAATGAAGTTGTCGATGTCGACCTCATTGATCACAACATCCTTGTGCCCCGCAGCTTCCTCTTTAAACGCGAGCACATAGCTGCCAACGCCGTAAGCGTCATGCCGCACTCTCGCACCCTCACGGATGAACTTGCCCTTCGGGCTGATGATGCCGCAGCGGAACAGCTCCGCAATCACGTCGATGATGCCGGAACCGCAGAGACCGACCGGCTTCTGTCCCTCATCGCCGACAATCGTGAGCGTCGGCTCCATCGTGCGCGCATCAATCGTGCAGGCTTCAATCGCACCGTCCGTCGCACGCATGCCGCAGCTGATGTCGCCACCCTCAAAGGCCGGTCCCGCGGAGCAGGCGCAGCTCATCATGAAGTCCGAATTGCCGAACACAATCTCGCCATTTGTACCGAGATCAATAAAAAGGTTGAATTCCGGCTTGTTCCAGATCATGCTGACCAGCGTACCAGCTGTGATATCTCCGCCCACATAGCTGCCGATATTCGGTGAAATGATGACCCGGGCATCCGGATGCACATGCAGACCGAGATCGTAGGCATCCACATTGTCCGTCTCAAAGAAGGTCGGGATGTAAGGTTCCATGCGCAGCGGATCCGCGTTAACGCCCATCAGCAGATGATTCATCGTACTGTTTCCTGCAATGCACATATGATAAATATGGCTTCCATGGATACCGGCGCTGTGACACATATTGTGAATCATCGGATTGATCGTCTCCTCGACGATGGCCCGCTGCAGCTTTGCGCTGCCGCCGGGCTTTCTGGACTCGATGATCCGGTTGATCACATCCGCGCCGAAGCGAATCTGTCCGTTACCAGCGGAAGCCTTCGCCACGAGACTGCCGTCCTTCAGATCCAGAATGACCGCTGACACCGTCGTCGTACCGATATCTACTGCAAGGCCGAAAAGCCGGTCGTCATCCGGCGGCAGCACGTCATAAACCAGAGCGCCGTGGGCGCCCTTTTTCAGTACGGCATTCACATGAAAAGCATTGTCGCGCAGCGCATCCGCCAGTTTCTTCAGCACCTGATAAGTCAGTTTCACTTTCTCCACGCCCGCCGCGGCCTGAATGGCGCGGATCAGCCGCTCATTGTCGGGCATGGTGTCGTCGAGCGTCGGTTCCTCCATCGTAAGCTCCACGACCTGAAAATTATTTTCAAAGGGAATACCGGCCTCCGCCACGTCCTGCTTCGCCTGCTCGAAGATGGCGACCTCTTCTTTTGAGCTCAAATCGGCCACCTTCATGCGGCTCTTGTAGGCGGACGCGATGTCCGGTACCAGAATCTCCACATCTCCCTCAATGGTGCTGGCGCAGGCCAGGCGGACGCCCTCCCTGAAATCTTCGTCGGAAATGTGCCTTGTCTGTTCTGTCTTTAAATCGCCACTGATATATTTTACTCTGCACTTCCCGCAGGACCCGTTGCCTGAACAAGGTGCATCAATGGCTACATTCGCTTTGCGCGCCACCTCCAACAGGTTCTCTCCGGTTGTCACCGCGATGGTCGTCGCAGCGCCGTCTTCGTATCGAAATGTTACATTGGGCATAATATTCTGTCTCCATAAAAAAGATTTGCCCGCCGGCCGTTACGACCGGCGGGCAAGAATGTCCAGGTGTGAATAAGTTACATCATGGGATCCAGTCCCAGCGCGGGATGTCCCTTCTCGGTCAGGTACTCGAGCAGTGCTTCGGGCTCGGTCGCGATGGTCTCGTCACCGATCATATCGCAGAAATTGTCGATGCCATAGAGTTCCTTCG